>NZ_JAPFCE010000006.1:0-171500 GCF_026240895.1 Pseudomonas sp. DCB_AW | reverse complement strand
CGCTCGAGGGCCAAAGCACTGAGCATCACCAGCGCGCAGCAAGGGGAGGCGCTCCAACCTTTCTGCGGTGCGCTGATCAGCAGGTCGACTGCGCACTTGTCCATATCAACCCAAAGTGCTGCCACCGGCCTCTTCGCAGCTCAAGGCTGCTCCTACACAGGCAGGCGTCAACGAATCTGGTGCTTGTGCAGCAGCCGATAGAACGTCGGCCGCGAAATACCGAGTACTTTCGCAGCGATGCTCAAGTTGTCGCTGTGCCGGTTAAGCACATCACACAAAGCCTGGCGCTCTGCCCGGTGCTTGTACTCCTCCAGCGTACCCAGCGGCTGCTGTTCTTGCTCGATCTGCAAGCCCAGGTCCTGCGCTTCTATCTGCCGCCCTTCTGCCAACACCAGCCCGCGCCGCACTCGGTTGGCCAACTCACGCACATTGCCCGGCCAGTCATGCCGGCCCATGGCCGCCAACGCATGGTCACTGAACGAGCGCGGCCTGCGCCCGGTCTCCAGGCTGTAGAAATGGGCAAAATGGCTGGCCAGCATCGACAGGTCACCATGCCTGTCTCGCAGTGGCGCCGTCACCACCTGCAACACATTCAGCCGGTAATACAGGTCCTCGCGAAAGCGGCCCTGTTCGATGGCTTTTTCAAGGTCCACGTGGGTGGCCGCCAACACCCGCACATCCACGGGGATAGGCTGGCTGCCACCGACCCGTTCAATGTGTTTTTCCTGCAGAAAGCGCAGCAGGTTGGCTTGCAGTTCCAACGGCAAGTCACCCACCTCGTCCAGGAACAAGGTACCGCCATGCGCCGCCTCTATTCGCCCGGCCTTGCGCTGATGCGCACCGGTAAAGGCACCCTTCTCGTGCCCAAACAGCTCGGACTGGATCAGGTGCTCGGGTATCGCCCCGCAGTTGATCGCGATGAACGGCTGATCGTGCCGCTGCGACTGCCGATGCAGGGTGCGCGCCACCAGCTCCTTGCCTGTGCCACTCTCGCCACGGATCAACACCGGCGACTCGGTGGGCGCCAGTTTCCCCAACAGTTTGCGCAACTCGCGGATCGGCCGGCTCTCACCCAGCAACTCGTGAACCGAGTCATCCACCCGCACCGCACCCTTGCCACGCAGCCGCGCCATGCCGAAGGCACGCCCGAGGGTAACCTGAACGCGGGAAACGTCGAACGGCAAGGTATGGAAGTCGAAAAACCACTCGCAGACAAAATCACCGACGTTCTGCATGCGCAACTGCTCGGCGCTGAGCACGGCGATCCACTCGGTATTGCTGCGCTTGATCATGTCCTTGACCGCGTCGGGATGGCGCAGGTGCGACGCCTGCAGCCGCAGCAGGCCGACATCACAGGCGTGGTCCAGGGCAGCGCCGAGCATACAACTGTCCACATCCCAGCCGGCACTGCGCAGGCCTGGCAATAAACGGTGGCAGTCGTCGCAGGGGTCGACGATGAGCAAACGGCGTTGGGAAGCGGGTTGCTGCATGACCGTTCCTTGGCGCCAGAGTTTGGTTTTGTGAAGTAAAACAGCAAGTTGTGGCGCCCAATTAACAGTAGCAACGAACTTGACGGTGCCCAGTACCGTCTGTCTGCCGAATCATTTTTTTACAAACCCTGACGGGAATTTTCGCACTTTATCGACATCCCATGGCGGCGCAGGCAAGAACGGATTCAACCTTGAAACAAATTTTTACACCCAATGTGTGACTTGCCCCCGGACAACGAGCATCAGTACACATAACCCCGCGCTGCATATCGCGATGATTGAGGCGAATTTAAAGCAACGCGGACTTCACTTCGATGTTTGGGACCATAGAGAGACCGAACCATGAATGCCCCGCTCCGTGTCAACGAAGCACTGCTGATTGCCGACCACGCCTTCGAACCTTTCCAGTGCGTAGCCTGGGATGCGCCCAATGGTACTGGTGAATTGAGCCTGGCAGTGATCGACCGGACCAGCACCCGCATCGGCAGCAAGCAAGTGTCCTCGCGCATTTATTCCGACCCTGCGCAATGGGCCAGCCTGATCGAGGAAGTGCGCGCCGAGCTGTGCGAAAAAGGTTATGACCTGCAACCGTGGTCGATGCCGAAGTAATTGCGATTGCCCCTCCAAGTGCGTGCCCTGCCACGCACTTGTGCAACTTCTCAGTTGCTGCCGCTGCAACTTTTCTTATTGTGACACCTTATTGCGACATTGTGTCGCAGTATCACGCCGCACTGTTATTCAATCCACGACCTTGAAGTGTTCCAGGTGCTGATAATCGGCCTGCAGTTGCGCAGCCAATTGTTGCGCACGGCCCAGACGAACGGGCGCCAGCTCCATGTCGACCAGTAGCGTGGCACAGCCCATCGGTTGCACGTTATCCGAGTGCTGCAGCCGACCGTCGGTAAATACCAGGCAGCGCACAGCTTCATGAGGGTGGGCCTGCTGCCGCGCCTGCAGCCACTGCCGCGCTTGCTCCAACGCGGCGATCAACGGTGTACCGCCCCCTGCCCCCAGTGCTTGCAACCAGGGCTGCAAGGCCGCCGAGGCCTTGAGGCCGTGTCGCTGCCACTGCGGCGTCTGCCCGCTCGCTGTCAGCAGGGCCAACCGCGCCCGCTGACGGTATGCCTGGTCGAACAACGCTGCCAGCAAACCTTTGGTCTGCGCCAGCGCCTGGTGGCGGCGGGTTGAGGCCGAGGCGTCGACGATCACCAGCCACAGTTCGCCAGGCTGAGCCTTGCGCTGTTGCCAGCAGAGGTCTTCACGCAGCCGTGGCCGCCCCTTGAGCAAAGTCGGCAGCCAGGCTACTCGGCCCGAAGTGGTGCTGTGTACACGGCCACGGCTGGCACCTTTCAACTGCCCTGCACGTGGCCTGGCATCCGTCCCTTGGGCTTTTCGCTGGCGGATGCTCAGGGCTTTTTTGCCCAGTTCGGCACCTCACGGCGCGCACCACTGGTCACTGGCTGTGGTGGCAGCGCGCCCCAGTCACCCTGCCCGCCTTGGCTGCCCTGGCTGCTTGCGCTCTGCTGGCCCGTCTGAGGCGGTGTCGAAGGCGGCGGCTGCTGGGGCGATACACGGCGACGATGGCGCAAAGCGAACTCGGCCACCGCCTCGACATCGGCTTCATCAATGGCCTCGCCGCCGCGCCAGGCACAGTGCGCGCGTGCTGCGCGCAGCCAGACCAGGTCCGCCCGCAGGCCATCGACCCCGGCGGCGTAGCAGCGCTCGGTGATCCAGGCCAGGGCCTGGTCGTCCAGGGCAATCTGGGCGAGGTCGTGGCGCGCCTGCTGGCAGCGCTGGCGCAGTTGCGCCTGGGCAGTTGCCCATTGCGCGCAGAAGGCCTGGGGGTCGCTGTCGAACGCCAGGCGGCGGCGGATGATCTGCTGGCGCGCCTGGGGCTCCGGCAAGCCTTCGAGGGCCACATTCAAGCCAAAACGGTCAAGCAGCTGCGGTCGCAACTCGCCCTCTTCCGGGTTCATGGTGCCAATCAGCACAAAACGCGCGCTGTGCCGGTGCGAGATGCCATCACGTTCGATGCGGTTGGTGCCGCTGGCGGCCACGTCGAGCAACAGGTCGACGAGGGTATCGGGCAACAGGTTGACCTCATCCACGTACAGCACGCCGCCATCGGCCTGGGCCAGCACACCGGGTGAAAACTGGGCCTTGCCCTGCCCCAACGCAGCGTCCAGGTCGAGGGTGCCGACCAGGCGCTCTTCACTGGCGCCCAACGGCAGCGTGACGAACGGCCCTTCGCCGAGCAGGTCGGCGAGGCCACGGGCCAAAGTACTCTTGGCCATACCGCGCGGGCCTTCAATCAGCACGCCACCGATCTTCGGGTCGATGGCGGTCAGGCACAGGGCCAGTTTCAGCGCGTCGGCACCGACCACGGCGGCCAGCGGAAATTGTACGGGTTCACTCATTTCAAGCCTGTTCCTCGCCGTCGAGCAGTTGCGCCTCAAGGGCTTCGCGGTAATCGCCGGGCGCCTCCCACAGGCCGCGTTGCTGGGCCTCCAGCAGGCGTTCGGTGAGGTCGCGCAGCGCCTCGGGGTTGTGCTCGCGCATGAAATCGCGGGTCGCCGGGTCGAGCACGTAGGCATCGGCCAGCGACTGATAATGATGGTCGTCGATCAGGTGCGTGGTGGCATCGAAGGCGAACAGGTTGTCGACCGTTGCCGCCATCTCGAAGGCACCCTTGTAGCCATGGCGCTTTACCCCGTCGAGCCACTTGGGGTTGAGCGCACGGGCACGAATGACCCGGTTGAGCTCCTCCTTGAGGGTACGGATGCGCGGCCGATCGACCTGGCTGTGGTCGCCGTGGTAGCTGGCCACCGACGCGCCAGACAAGGTTTCCGAGGCGGCCAGCATGCCCCCCTGGAACTGGTAGTAGTCGTTGGAATCGAGCAGGTCATGCTCGTGGTTATCCTGGTTCTGCAGGACCGCCTGGACCTGCCCCAGGCGGCGGGCGAACTGCTCCCGGGCCGGGGTGCCTTCATCACTGCCACCATAGGCGTAGCCGCCATGGTTGAGGTAGACCTCAGCCAAGTCATCACGGCTGTGCCACAAGTGGCCGTCGATCGCATTCTGCACCCCGGCACCGTAGGCACCGGGCTTGGCCCCGAATACCCGCCAGCCCGCCTGGCGCGCCGCTTGCTCGGCTTCCACGCCCTGCGCCTGCAGAGCTTCACGCTCGCTGCGCACGCGCGCTGCCAGCGGGTTGAGGTCATCAGGCTCATCCAGCGCCGCCACCGCCTGAACTGCAGCATCGAACAGGCGGATCAAGTTGCCGAACGCGTCGCGGAAGAACCCCGACACCCGCAAGGTTACGTCCACCCGCGGGCGGTCGAGCAGGCTCAGCGGCAAGATTTCGAAATCGTCGACCCGCTGGCTACCGGTGGCCCACACCGGGCGTACCCCCATCAGGGCCATGGCCTGGGCGATATCGTCGCCGCCGGTGCGCATGGTCGCGGTGCCCCATACCGACAGGCCCAACTGGCGCAGGTGGTCGCCATGGTCTTGTAAATGGCGCTCGAGAATCAGGCTCGCCGAGGCAAAACCCAGGCGCCAGGCCGTGGTGGTAGGCAGGTTGCGTACATCCACGGTATAGAAGTTGCGCCCGGTCGGCAGTACATCCAGGCGACCGCGGCTTGGCGCGCCACTCGGGCCGGCCGGCACGAAACGGCCGGCCAGGGCCGCCAGCAGGCCGTTGACCTCGGCCGCACCACAAGCATCCAGGCTCGGCGCCACCGCGTCACACAATGCCTGCACCACATCACGTACCGGTTGCCATTCGCTCAAGCCGGGCAGTACCAGCGTGCCGCCAAGCGCCTGCTCTATCACCTGCAAGGCCAGCAGCTCTAAGCGCTCGCGGGTATCGCCACAGGTGCGCCATGGCGCGTCGCTGATCGCCTGCAAAGGCCCAGGCCGCAGCCCCTGCCACGGCTGCCCAAGGTCGCAATCGAGCGGGTCGAAGCCCGGCACCAGCGCCTTGGCCAGTGCACGCAACAGGCTGGCATTGCCACCCCGGCCGTCACCACGCTCCACACGCAGCAAGGCCAACAGAGTGTCCAAACGCAGCCGGCCCTCGGGCGACTGGCCAAACACGTGCAAGCCATCGCGAATCTGCGATTCCTTGAGGTCACACAGGTAGGTGTCCAGACGCGGCAGCCACACAGCGGCATCGTCCAGCTGCCCTTCCAGTTGCAGTTCCCGGTCGATGTGGTTGGCCTTGACCAGCTCAAGAATGTCGCGTTGCAGCTCGCGGGCACGCCGCGGGTCGAGCAGCTGCGCCTCGTAGAATTCGTCCGCCAGTTGTTCCAGGTGACGCAGCGGGCCATAGGTTTCGGCCCGGGTCAGCGGCGGCATCAGGTGGTCGATGATCACCGCCTGGGTTCGGCGCTTGGCCTGGGCGCCTTCACCCGGGTCGTTGACGATGAACGGGTAGATGTTCGGCAGCGGGCCCAGCAGCGCGTCGGGCCAGCATTGCGCAGACAACCCTACCCCCTTGCCAGGCAGCCACTCCAGGTTGCCGTGCTTGCCGACATGGATCACCGCGTCGGCGGCAAAGGCATGGCGCAGCCAGAAGTGAAACGCCAAGTACGCGTGTGGCGGCACCAGGTCAGGGTCGTGATACACCGCGCTTTGATCGACCTGATAGCCCCGCGCCGGCTGGATGCCGACGAAGGTCAGGCCATAGCGCAAGCCCGCAACCATCAAGCGGCCACTGCGGTACATCGGGTCTTGCTCCGGCGGCCCCCAGCGCTCCAGCACTGCCTGGCGGTTGGCTTCAGGCAGGCGGGAAAAGGCTGCCTGGTAGTCATCCAGGCTCAGGCTCTGCGCGCACGGGCGTTGGTCCAGGTGATCGAGGTCATTGGTCACGCCGCCCAGCAACTGCTGGATCAACTGCGTGCCAGTGCCTGGCAGGCCCGCCAACGGATACCCTTCGGCCTGCAGTGCCTTGAGGATATTCAAGGCCGCTGCCGGCGTATCCAGCCCTACCCCGTTGCCGATCCGGCCGTCACGGGTCGGGTAGTTGGCCAGCACCAGCGCTACGCGCTTCTGGCCATTGGCTAACCGGGCCAGCTCTACCCAGCGCCGAGCGAGCTCAGCGACAAAATCCATGCGCTCGGGGTGGGCGCGGTAACAGACTACGTCGGACTGGCTGCGCTCACTGCGCCAGGCCATGTCCTTGAAACTGACCGGGCGAGTGATGATCCGCCCGTCCAGCTCCGGCAAAACGATGTGCATGGCCAGGTCACGCGCGCCCAGGCCCTGCTCGCTGGCTTCCCATGCGGGTTGGTTGTCCTGCGCGCAAATGGCCTGCAACACCGGGATGTCGCGGCGGAACGGGCGCAGGTTGGGGCGTTCGGGGCTGGACAAGGCAAACCCCGTGGTGTTGATCAAGACCTCGGCGCCGACTTCGTCCAGCCAGGCTTCGACCTGTTCGAAGCAGGCGCTTTCCTTGAGGCTGGCCACGGCAATCGGCAAGGGGTTGAGCCCCGCCGCCAGCAAACGCTCGCAAAAGACGTCGATGAACGCGGTGTTGGCCGCTTGCAGGTGTGACCGGTAGAACAGCAACGGTGCCACCGGATGCTCCGGGTGCCACTGCGCGTACCAGTCCTCAAGCAGCGCATTGCCTTTGGCCGGGTGATACACCGAGGTGCGTGGCAGTGGCTGCGGCTCGTCCCAGCCATAGTCACAGCCCAGCCATTGGTTGGCCAGGCAGTTGAACAGGTTGAGGGCGTTGGCCTTGCCACCCTGGCGCAGGTAGTGCCAGAGGCGTTCGGCCTGATCGCCGGTCACGGTGCCCAGGCCGGTCAGCTCAGGGTCCGGGCGGTCATCGCCCGGCACCAGGATCAACTGCACGCCGCGGGCCGCCAGGGCGACCATTTGCTCGACGCCATAGCGCCAGTAGCCAACGCCCCCGTGCAACGACACCAAAATGACCTTGGCATGGCGCAGCACCTCGTCGACATACAGGTCGACCGAGGCGTGGTTCTGCACCTGCATCGGGTTGGCCAGGCGCAGGCTGGGGTAGTCCTCGGGCAATTGCTCGGCGGTATCGGCGAGCAATGCCAGGTGTGAATCGCCGCTGCAGAGGATCACCAGTTCGGCGGGTGTCTGGCCGAGGTCGGCAATGCTGTCATCCGGCACGAAGCCGCCGGGCTGGGTCCGCAGCAGGTGCATGGGTCAGGCGCCCAAGGCCTGGCGCAAACGCGCTTCGAGCTGCACGGCATCCAGGTCCTGACCGATCAGCACCAGGCGCGTGATACGCGGCTCGTCGGCACGCCAGGCGCGGTCGAAGTGCTTGTCGAAGCGGGTACCCACGCCTTGCACCAGCAGGCGCATCGGCTTGCCCGGGATGGCGGCGAAACCTTTGGCGCGCAGGATGCCGAACTCGACCACCAACTGGGTCAGGGCATCGAGCAACAGGCTTTCGTCGGCTTCTGGCAGGTCGATGGAGATCGAATCGAAGGCGTCGTGGTCATGATCGTCGTGATCATCGCCATCGTGGTGCGAATCGTGGTGGGTACGGCGGCCATCGATGTGCACCTCGGACTCGGCGCCCACGCCCAGCAGTACCTCCAGTGGCAGACGGCCGCTGCTGGCCTCGATCACCTTGACGGCGGGCGGCAGCTCTTCGGCCACCTCGGCGCGGACCTTGGCCAGGCCTTCCACGTCGATCAGGTCGGCCTTGTTCAGCACCACCAGGTCGGCACTGGCCAACTGGTCAGCGAACAGTTCGTGCAGCGGCGACTCGTGGTCCAGGTTCGGGTCCAGCTTGCGCTGTGCGTCGACCTGGTCTGGGTAGGCGGCGAAGGTGCCGGCCGCCACAGCCGGGCTGTCGACCACGGTAATGACCGCATCGACGGTGCAGGCGTTACGGATTTCTGGCCACTGGAAGGCCTGTACCAACGGCTTGGGCAGCGCCAGGCCACTGGTTTCGATGAGGATGTGGTCAAGGTCGCCACGGCGTGCGACCAACTCGCGCATGACTGGGAAGAACTCTTCCTGAACGGTGCAGCACAGGCAGCCATTGGCCAGCTCGTACACGCGGCCGCTGGCCTCTTCTTCGGTGCAACCGATGCTGCACTGTTTGAGGATCTCGCCATCGATGCCCAGTTCGCCAAATTCATTGACGATCACCGCGATACGGCGGCCTTGGGCGTTGTCGAGCATGTGGCGAAGCAAGGTGGTCTTGCCCGAACCGAGGAAGCCGGTAACGATGGTGACGGGGAGTTTGGCCAGTGTTTTCATGTCGCGATGCCCTTGGCAAGATGGCGCGGGCATGCAGGACGAAAGCCACGGGCCAGGTCGGCCGGGCTTGTTCGCCACCGGATCACCCCGCCCGGTTGAAAGTCGAAATCGCCTCGAGGCAGGTCTCCTGGCTCGCACCGTACCTGCCGTGCTTTGAATAGCAGGGCTGGAGGGCGCGACGCCTTCCCGCGCGCTTGCGCAGTGGCTGTGTCGACCCGTTGTCGGTGCTTACAGTTGCGGGGGCAGCCGCGGCTTGTACCGCGTTCCCGTCTTAGCTTCGGCCTGGCCGAAGAACCTCGAAGTGGCAAGGCTACGCAGTGGCTGGCAGGTGGTCAACCATTGCCGTCGGTCATTGCGCGACACACGCACAAGCATCGGCGCATCTGCGCTACAGTTGCACCTTCATCAACGGCCAAGGACGCCCTATGCCGCTCGCCCCCGCCATCCCGGTACTGCGTATTTTCTCGGTCGAAAAAGCCAAAGAGTTCTACCTCGACTTCCTCGGCTTCAGCCTGGACTGGGAACACCGCTTCAGCCCGGACCTGCCCCTGTACGCGCAAATCCACCGCGACGGGCTGATCCTGCACCTAAGCGAACACCACGGCGATGCCACCCCGGGTTCGACCGTGTTCGCCCGCCTCGACGACCTGCGCGCCCTCGAGCGCGAACTTCAGGCCAAACGCTACGGCTACGCCCGCCCCGAAGCCGAACGCCTGGACTGGGGCCTGCAGATGCAGGTCCATGACCCGTTTGGCAACCGCCTGCGCTTCTGCCAGCAAATCGATGATGAGGCCGCGCAATGAAGGCCATGGGCAAGCGCGAAATGGCACGCGTGGAGCGTGAGCTGGTGGTTTGCCTGACGGAAGCCTGCGAAACGGCCAAGGCAGAGATTGTCGGGTTCACCTGGCTTACCCATCACCTTGACCCCGACAGTTTTCCTGCCAGCCTGCGCATTACCTGGGTATTCGAGCGCGAGGCAGACAAGGCTGCAGCGCTGGCTGGGGTGGCCAAAGCGCGGATGCTGGCGTTGACCTGTCAGGCGCTTGATGAAGTGGGAATACGGCTGGATCACCCGGCCTGGCATGTGAGGTTTGACAGTGAAGAGGCTTGTAGTCGGAGCCACGGCGGGGATTGGGGTAAGCGGTTGCGGGGGCGCTGAGATAGAAGTAGTGGCCCGGGTGTATGGCGGAGGGTCTTCGGCGCTCTCGAGATCGAGCCCCGCCTGCGCGGGGCTTCGCAGCACAAGGCTGCTCCTACAGTCTGTTTCGGGCCAGTATCGAGGCGGGCGTCAATGCCTCAGGAATAATTGGCCCGAAACTGACTGTAGGAGCAGCCTTGTGCTGCGAAGCGCCGCGCGGGCGGCGCTCGGCCTCATAGCCGCCGCAAAACCCCAGACATACGCCCTCCCCCTACCCAATCGCACGCTGTTTCGTGACTGGCCGTTCCCGATCCGCGACGGATGTATTATCGTGGCGTGGTGCGCATATAACAGCAGCCCGAGCGATCGGGCATCTGCAAGACAATCGAGGGTGTCATGAGTAACGAGAGCATTAACTGGGACAAGCTGGGTTTCGACTACATCAAGACCGATAAACGCTACCTGTCCGTATGGCGCAATGGCGAGTGGGACAAGGGCACCCTGACCGAAGACAACGTACTGCACATCAGTGAAGGCTCCACTGCCCTGCACTACGGCCAACAGTGCTTCGAGGGCCTGAAGGCCTACCGTTGCAAGGACGGCTCGATCAACCTGTTCCGCCCGGACCAGAACGCCGCACGCATGCAGCGCAGCTGCGCCCGCCTGCTGATGCCACACGTGCCGACCGATGTGTTCATCGAGGCGTGCAAGCAAGTGGTCAAGGCCAACGAGCGTTTCGTGCCGCCCCATGGCAAAGGCGCCCTGTACCTGCGCCCGTTCGTGATCGGCACCGGTGACAACATCGGCGTGCGCACCGCCCCCGAGTTCATCTTCTCGGTCTTCGCTATCCCGGTTGGCTCGTACTTCAAAGGCGGCATGAAGCCGCACAACTTCCAGATCTCCAGCTTCGACCGTGCCGCCCCACAAGGTACCGGCGCGGCCAAGGTCGGTGGCAACTATGCCGCCAGCCTGCAGCCGGGCGCTGAAGCCAAGAAAAACAACTTCGCCGACGCCATCTACCTCGATCCGCTGACTCACACCAAGATCGAGGAAGTCGGTTCGGCCAACTTCTTCGGCATCACCGCCAACAACGAGTTCGTAACTCCGAAATCGGCCTCCGTGCTGCCAGGCATCACCCGCCTGTCGCTGATGGAACTGGCGTCCTCGCGCCTGGGCCTGAAAGTGATCGAAGGCGATGTAGAGATCAACCACCTCGACCGTTTCATCGAAGCAGGCGCTTGCGGTACCGCTGCGGTAATCACCCCGATCGGTGGCATCGAGTACAACGGCAAGCTGCACGTCTTCCATGACCTGGAAAAAGTCGGCCCGGTAACCCAGAAGCTCTACAACGAGCTGACCGGCATCCAGAGCGGTGACGTCGAAGCACCAGCAGGCTGGATCGTCAAGGTCGCCTGAGGCGCTTTGCAAGCCTGACAAAGGGGCATGCCAGATGATGGCATGCCCTTTTTTTTGGCTGCTGGGTCGGGCCCGAACCGCCAGATGAATTTTTCTTAAATCGCCGTTTGTCTATTCTTTGGCACAATCAAGCCTCTATTCGCCGCCCAGGAACCAGCATGCCACGCGTACTGACCATCGAAGACGACGCCGTCACCGGCCAGGAAATCGTCGCCGAACTCTCCAGCCACGGCCTGGACGTGGATTGGGCCGACAATGGCCGGGAAGGCCTGGCCAAGGCGATTGCCGGTGGCTACGACCTGATTACCCTGGACCGTATGCTGCCCGAAGTCGATGGCCTGACCATCGTCACGACCTTGCGCAACCTGAAAATCGCCACGCCGATCCTGATGATCAGCGCCCTGTCCGACGTTGACGAACGCGTGCGTGGCCTGCGTGCCGGGGGGGATGACTACTTGACCAAGCCGTTCGCCTCGGACGAAATGGCCGCCCGTGTCGAGGTGCTGCTGCGCCGCAACAGCGTGCCGATGACCCAGACCCGCCTGCAAGTCGCCGACCTGCAACTGGACCTGATCAGCCACGAAGCACGCCGCGGCGAGCACACCCTCAATCTGCTGCCGACCGAGTACAAACTGCTCGAATACCTGATGCGCCACAGCGGCCAGGTGATCACGCGGATGATGATCTTCGAAGAAGTCTGGGGCTATCACTTCGACCCGGGCACCAACCTCATCGACGTCCACATCGGCCGCTTGCGCAAGAAGATCGACTCGCCCGGCCAATCGCCGCTGATCCGTACGGTACGGGGCTCCGGCTATGCCATTGCTGAACCCGTCTAAGGGCTGGAGCTCGTCAACCAGCCGCTTGCTGGCGCTGTACAGCTTTCTGTTCGTGGCCTGGAGCAGCATCCTGATGGGGGTGCTGTACTTCGAGGTCTCCAGCTACCTGAACAAACTGACTCGCCATTCCATGCTGCAGCGCCAGCACCTGTTCGCACACATGAGCGGCAAGCAACTGGACGACGCCTTGATTGCCAGCCAGGCCTTCGAGGAACGCAGCTTCGATGCCTACGGCCTGTTCGATGCCCAGCTCAACCCGCTTGGCGGCCGCCTGCGCACGCTGCCTTCGGAGCTAGGCTTGGACGGCAAGGTGCATGAGCTCAAACGCTGCCTGGACGCCGATGACCCGCACATGCCACGCGACAGCTGCGACGCCGTGGCCATCAAAGTGCAGGATGGCCGCTGGCTGGTGCTGGTACGGGACAATGGCTCGTTGTTCGTGGTCACGCGGATCATCCTGCATGCCCTGCTCTGGGGTATTTCCCTGACCTTGATCCCCGGGTTTGCCGGCTGGTACCTGCTGCGCCGCAGGCCGCTCAAGCGCATTCGCGCGATTCAGGCCCAGGCCGAGTTGATCGTCGCCGGCGACCTCACCCACCGGCTGCCGCTGTCAGCCCGTCGCGACGAGCTGGACATGCTTGCCGCCATCGTCAATGCCATGCTCGACCGCATCGAGCGGTTGATGCACGAGGTCAAGGGGGTGTGCGACAACATTGCCCACGACCTGCGCACGCCGCTGACCCGCCTGCGCGCGCAGTTGTACCGAATCCGCCAGCAGAGTGCCGCAGATTCGGCGCAAGCCGAGGCGCTTGACCAGGCGATTGGCGAAACCGATACCTTGATGGCGCGCTTTCGCGGCTTGTTACGCATCAGTGAACTGGAGGACCGTCAGCGGCGTGCAGGTTTTGTACAACTCGACCCGCATGGTCTGCTGGTAGAGCTGCACGACTTCTACCTGCCGCTGGCGGAAGATGGCGGTATTCGCCTGGAGCTTGAGCAGCCCGCGCAGCTACCGGCGCTGCACGGCGACCGCGAACTGCTGTTCGAGGCATTGGCCAATCTGGTGGGCAACGCTATCAAGTTCACCCCAGAGGGTGGCCGCGTGCGCGTGTTGGGGACGCAGGACGACCAAGGCCTGCACATCGCCATCGAGGACAGCGGCCCGGGGATTCCTGAAGAGGAACGTACGGCGGTACTCAAGCGGTTTTATCGCAGCGAGGAAGGTCACCGCCACCCAGGCTTCGGGCTGGGCCTGTCGATCGTTGCTGCGATCGTCGACCTTCATGGGTTTGGGCTGGAGGTAGGCGCCAGCGAACTGGGCGGCGCCAAACTGGTACTGCATTGCCCATTGACGGGGGCATCGAAGTAACGGCTGGGCGCCTCGCCCAGCAAGCGCTTGAACACGGTCGCAAAGGCGCTCGGGCTGCTGTAGCCAAGCGCCAGCGCGACGCGGGTGACTGGCTCCCCTTTGCCAAGCCGAACCACGGCGTCCAGCAAGCATGCCTGCTGGCGCCATTCAATGAAGCTGATCCCGGTGTACACGCGAAACTGGCGCGTGAACGTGCGCCGGCTCATGCAGGCCCAGTCCGCCATGCCATCGATGCCTGTTTGCAGCGAAGGCGCCGCCAGAAACGCTCTGCATGCCCGCGCAAGGCGCGGCTCCTCGGGGATCGGCGCATTCAGCGACAGCGCCGGCATGTCGGCAATCTCATGCAGCAGCAAGCCCATCAAGCAGGCATCACGCCCCTGCAGGGGGTACTGCGCAGGCACTTCGATCGCCTTTTCAAGCAGCTGCTGCACCAAAGGGGAAACCGCAAACACCTGGCAATGCCCAGGCAACCCCACCCGCTCGGCGGCCTGCGGGCAAATATAGGCATTGAGCATGGTTACCGGGCCGCGCATCTGCATGGCATGGGCCACTTCTGCAGGCACCCAGATGGCCCGTAAGGGCGGCACGGCCCAATTACCTGATTCGGTTGCAACCGTGATCACGCCGCAAGCGGCAAAGGCAAACTGGCCTCGACCATGGCGATGCATCGGGAACAGTTCGCCATCCGCAAAGGCCTTTCTCGTCACCACCACATCACAAGGCGTGTCGTCGTACAGCGTATCTTCAACGTAGGTCATGGCCTGATTTTAATTGGATTCGACCTTGAATTGAAAGCGGGCCAAACCGTTACCGCGGCATAGTGACTGAAGCGTCAAGGCGCACTGCCGCGACCTCAGAAGATTGCCAAACCATGCACAGAAAACACCTGACCCTTGCCGTCCTGGTCACAGCCCTATGGGGCCTTAACTTCCCGATCACCAAACTGGGCTTGGCCCACGTCGACCCACTGCTGCTCACCGGCTTACGCTTCGCGCTGTGCGCATTGCCGTGGGTGTTTTTCGTCAAGCGCCCCAAGGTTGCCGTCCGCTGGTTAGGTGCCTATGGCCTGATCTTCGGCGTAGCCATGTGGGCACTGATCAATCTCGGCATCGCCATGGGCGTGCCACCGGGCAGCGCCTCGCTACTGATTCAGTTCAGTGCATTCTTTACCCTGGCGTGGGGCTGCTTGCTGTTTCGCGAGCCCCTGACCGGCCCGCAACTGGTCGGCATCGTGCTAGCGGCGACCGGCTTGGTTGGCATCCTCGCAGCAAGCCCGGGCAAAACCACGACAACAGGGTTGCTGCTGGTCTTGATCAGCGCACTGGCCTGGAGCATCGGCAACGTCATCATCAAGCTGTCAAAGGTGAAGGAGATCTTTGCCTTCGTGGTATGGGCCAGCCTATTTGCGCCAATACCCTTGCTGTCGCTCACGTGGTGGCTGCATGGCGCAACCCCGTTCGTGGCACTGGCAGCGCAGACGAATGCCATCGTGGTCTTTTCCCTGGTCTTCCAGGTGTATGCCGCGACGCACTTCTGCTATTGGGGATGGAATTACCTGTTGCGCGAATACCCGGTGTCCACGGTAGCGCCGCTGTCGCTGCTGATTCCGGTATTCGGCATCGTCAGCTCAGCCTTGATCGTGGATGAGGTGCCTAGCGGCTGGGAGTGGCTGTGTATTGCCCTGATCTTGTCAGCGCTGGCGGTCGGCATGAAAAAAGGGCGAGCGGTGCTGGGGAGAAAACCGCTGCCTGCTGTTTAGTGGCGTGTCGCGAAAGGGCTGCGTGGCAGCCCCTCGCGCCATTGATCAGTCGGCCAAGCGCCAGGTAGTCCCGCCCTTGCCGTCTTCCAGCACCACGCCCATGGCGGTCAGCTGGTCACGGACACGGTCGGATTCCGCCCAGTTCTTGTCTGCACGCGCCTGCAGGCGCGCCTGGATCAACGCTTCCACTTCAGCCGCATCGACCTTGCCTTCTGCGCCTGCACGCAGGAAGTCGTCGGCCTCCAGCTGCAGCACACCCAGCACATCACCCAGCTCACGCAGGCGGCCAGCAAGGCCCGCTGCCGCGTCGAGATCGCTGTCGCGCAGGCGATTGATCTCGCGCACCAGGTCAAACAGCACGGCGCAGGCTTCGGGGGTGCCGAAGTCGTCGTTCATCGCCATGCTGAAGCGCTCGACAAACGCCTCGCCCCCCTTGGCCGCCACCCGTGGCAAGCCGCGCAGGGCGTGGTAGAAGCGCTCCAGCGCGCCTTTGGCATCGCGCAGGCTGTCTTCGGAGTAGTTGATGGCACTGCGGTAGTGGCTGGCCACCAGCAGGTAGCGCACTACCTCCGGGTGGTACTTCTCGAGCACGTCACGGATGGTGAAGAAGTTGTTCAACGACTTGGACATCTTCTCGCCGTTGATACGGATCATGCCGCAGTGCATCCAGGCATTGGCGTACTGCTTGCCGGTGGCCGCTTCGCTCTGGGCGATCTCGTTCTCGTGGTGCGGAAACTCCAGGTCGCTACCGCCACCGTGAATGTCGAAGCTCTCGCCCAGGCAGCAGGTGGACATCACCGAGCACTCGATGTGCCAGCCCGGACGGCCCGGGCCCCACGGCGACTCCCAGCTCGGCTCGCCCGGCTTGACGCCCTTCCACAGCACGAAGTCCAGCGGGTCCTGCTTGGCCTCGTCGACCTCGATGCGGGCACCGATACGCAGGTCTTCGATCTTCTTGCGCGACAGCTTGCCGTAGCCGACGAACTTGCCTACACGGTAGTACACGTCGCCGTTACCCGGCGCGTAGGCGTAGCCCTTGTCGATCAGCGTCTGGATCATGGCGTGCATGCCCGCGATGTGATCGGTGGCACGTGGTTCCTGGTCCGGCGGCAGGATGTTGAGGCGGCGCTCGTCTTCGTGCATCGCGTCGATCATGCGGGCGGTCAGCGCGTCGAAGGTCTCGCCGTTCTCGTTGGCCCGGTTGATGATCTTGTCGTCGATGTCGGTGATGTTGCGCACATAGGTCAGCTCGTAGCCGCTCTTGCGCAGCCAACGGGTGACCAGGTCGAAGGCCACCATGCTGCGGCCGTGGCCAAGGTGGCAGTAGTCGTACACGGTCATGCCGCACACGTACATGCGCACCTTGTTGCCATCCAGCGGTTTGAAGGCTTCCTTGGTTTTGCTCAGCGTGTTGTAGATGTTAAGCACGACGGTTCCTTAGCTGCCCCAGGAGTCACGCAGGGTGACGGTGCGGTTGAACACCGGGCGACCCGGCTGGCTGTCCTTGAGGTCGGCGCAGAAGTAGCCTTCGCGCTCGAACTGGAAGCGGTCTTCAGGCTGTGCCTGGCCCAGCGACGGTTCGGCGCGGCAGCCGGTCAGCACTTGCAGCGAATCTGGGTTGATGTTGTCCAGGAAGCTGCCGCCGTCCTCGGTCTTTTCCGGGTTTGGCGAGCGGAACAGGCGGTCGTACAGGCGCACTTCACACTCGACGCTGCCTGCGGCCGGCACCCAGTGGATCACGCCCTTGACCTTGCGGCCTTCCGGGTTTTTGCCCAGGGTGTCCGGGTCGTACGAGCAGCGCAGTTCGACGATGTTGCCGTCGGCATCCTTGATGGCTTCATCAGCGCGGATCACGTAGCTGCCACGCAGGCGCACCTCACCGGCCGGCTCCAGGCGCTTGTAGCCCTTTGGCGGTTCTTCCATGAAGTCGTCGCGGTCGATGTACAGCTCGCGGGCGAACGGCAGTACACGTACGCCCATGTCTTCCTTCGGATGGCGCGGCAGTTCGAGCTGCTCGACCTGGCCTTCCGGGTAGTTGGTGATGACCACTTTCAGCGGGCGCAGTACGCACATGGCACGTGGCGCGGTGCGGTCGAGGTCGTCACGGATGCTGAATTCAAGCATCGACATGTCGACCACGCCGTCGGAACGGTTGGTACCGATCATCTCGCAGAAATTGCGGATCGACGCCGGCGTGTAACCGCGGCGGCGGAAGCCGGACAGGGTCGACATGCGCGGGTCATCCCAAGCGTCGACATGTTTCTCGTCGACCAGCTGCTTGAGCTTGCGCTTGGAGGTGATGGTGTAGTTCAGGTTCAGGCGGCTGAACTCGTACTGACGTGGGTGCGCCGGCACCGGCAGGTTGTCGAGGAACCAGTCGTACAGCGGACGGTGGCCTTCGAACTCCAGGGTGCAGATCGAGTGGGTAATGCCCTCGATGGCGTCCGACTGGCCGTGGGTGAAGTCGTAGTTCGGGTAGATGCACCACTTGTCACCGGTCTGGTGGTGGTGGGCATGACGGATGCGGTAAAGAATCGGGTCGCGCAGGTTCATGTTCGGCGACGCCATGTCGATCTTGGCCCGCAGCACGCGCTCGCCGTCCTTGAACTCGCCGGCCTTCATGCGTGCGAACAGGTCGAGGTTTTCTTCGACGCTGCGCTCGCGGAACGGGCTGTTCTTGCCAGGCTCCTTGAGGTTGCCGCGGTATTCCTTGGCCTGATCAGGGGTCAGGTCGCAGACATAGGCCTTGCCACGCTTGATCAGCTCGACCGCCCAATCGTGCAACTGGTCGAAGTAGTTGGAGGCATAGCGCACGTCGCCGGCCCAGTCGAAGCCCAGCCACTTGACGTCGCTTTGGATGGCGTCGATGTATTCCTGGTCTTCCTTGGCCGGGTTGGTATCGTCGAATCGCAGGTGGCAGACGCCACCAAATTCCTTGGCCAGGCCAAAGTTTACGCAGATCGACTTGGCGTGACCAATGTGCAGGTAACCGTTGGGCTCCGGCGGGAAGCGGGTGACGATGCTGCTGTGCTTGCCCGAGTCCAGGTCGGCCTGGATGATCGGCCGCAGGAAGTTCGCAGGGACAGCGGGGGCGCCTTTGGCAGCGGCGTTGGGCGCGTTGTCGGCAGTGGGCTTGCTCATAGGATCCTTGAATGCACGTGTCCGGCCTGGGTAGGCCGATTGAATCAAAGGGCCTATCATAGCCGAAGCAGTCAAGCTGCTGACAGCCGGGCTCGGACAAACTGGCGTGATTTATCACGGCTTTTTGCCGCAGGCTGGCAAAATGGCCTGTGCGCGCCATTGTGTCGCGATCGCCTGATACTGCGTCAGGTGATAACCCGCGCACTGCGCACCCTAATTCCTTAATGCCTTGAAAGAGCGAATTTCAGCATGTCCAACGTTAAACTGACCACCAACCACGGCGACATCGTCCTGCAACTGAACGCCGAAAAAGCCCCGCTGACCGTTGCCAACTTCCTGGCATACGTTGAAGCCGGTCACTACTCGAACACCGTGTTCCACCGTGTGATCAAGGGCTTCATGATCCAGGGCGGCGGTTTCGAGCCAGGCATGAACGAAAAGCGTGACAAGCGTGCCAGCATCCAGAACGAAGCCGACAACGGCCTGAAGAACGACAAGTACACCATCGCCATGGCCCGCACCATGGAGCCGCACTCGGCCTCGGCGCAGTTCTTCATCAACGCCTCCAACAACGACTTCCTCAACCACAGCGGCAAGAACGTGCAGGGTTGGGGCTACGCGGTATTCGGCGAAGTGATCGAAGGCCGTGAAATCGTCGACGCCATCGAAAAAGTCGCCACCGGTTCGAAAGCGGGCCACCAGGACGTACCGAAAGAAGACGTGATCATCGAGAAAGCCGAGATCATTGGGTGATACTGCTGATCTCCGATCTGCACCTGCAAGAAGAACGCCCGGATATCACCCGGGCGTTTCTTGATCTGCTCGATGGCCGTGCGCGGCATGCCAAAGCGCTGTACATCCTGGGCGACTTCTTCGAAGCGTGGATCGGCGACGATGCCATGACGCCGTTCCAGCAGTCGATCTGCCAGGCCATGCGCCAGTTGAGCGACAGCGGTACGGCGGTCTACCTGATGCATGGCAACCGTGATTTCCTGATTGGTCAGGACTTTTGCGATGACGCAGGCTGCACCTTGCTGGCCGACCCGAGCGTTGTCGAACTGGGCGGTGAGCAGGTGCTGCTGATGCATGGTGACACGCTGTGCACGCGGGACGTGGCCTACATGAAGCTGCGTCGTTACCTGCGCAACCCGTTGAGCCTTTGGATTCTGCGGCACCTGCCGCTGTCCACGCGGCACAAGCTGGCGCGCAAGCTACGCAGTGAAAGCCGCACGCAAACGCGCATGAAGGCCACGGAAATCGTCGACGTCACGCCAGAGGAAGTGCCCAAGGTGATGGCGGCGCACGGTGTCAGGACACTGGTTCACGGTCACACCCACCGGCCGGCGATTCACAAGCTGGTGGTGGACGGGCAACCGGCACGGCGCATTGTGCTGGGGGACTGGGACCGCCGGGGCTGGACCCTGCAGGTCGATGAACAG
The DNA here is from genome assembly GCF_026240895.1 of Pseudomonas sp. DCB_AW. Classification (NCBI taxonomy): domain Bacteria; kingdom Pseudomonadati; phylum Pseudomonadota; class Gammaproteobacteria; order Pseudomonadales; family Pseudomonadaceae; genus Pseudomonas; species Pseudomonas sp. DCB_AW. Next base: position 151,658 of record NZ_JAPFCE010000006.1, on the reverse strand, counting down.
GGCTTTCAGTTAACGCCGTTCGAGTTTTCCTGACTACCCGGAAATCTGGGGCCGCTTCGCAGCCCCAGATTCACTTATCTATCCCCTTCGCTGATCACTGTCTCGCGATACTCAGGATCTGCCTTTATCTGCGCCTCGGTAAACGGAATCACTGCCAACTGCTTGGCCGAGAACGCCTTGGTCTGGTCATGCGCATGCGCCGAGCCCGCCTCGCTTGACTGTGAAAACGCCAGCAGCCCGCGCGCCTGCGGCCCTTGTTCGGTAAAGCTGACCAGTTGCAGGTAGCTGGTACCACTGACCACCAGGCGCTTGCCCGGCCCATGCGGCACACTGTGGATCGCGTTATACACCCCAAGCCCCTGCGGCCCGCCAGGCACCGGCGTACCATCGATAGCCTGCTGCACCTGCCCCCAACGGCTATCGCCCCCTACCCCGCTTTTGGCCACTTGCTGCTGGGACGCCAGCGCCGCCTGGTGCAGCAGCTTGCGCACTGCCGCCTGCTCGACCGCCAGGCCACGCGGCGTATGCTGCGGGTCGGCCGGGTTGAACGCTACCCGCCAGCTTTCAGGGTGAGCCACCAGGGCCTCAAGCATGTTTTCGAAATGCACCAGGCCAACGCCGCTGTCCAGGTCTGCCTTGCCATTCCAGGCGACCAGGCTGGCACAGACAGGCTGCACATCTGCCTCGGCACCCTTGCACCACGCCAGCAGGTCCGGCAGCAGCAGGCTCGCGAGGTAGACCTCATCATCCGTCACCATGCGCTGCAGGTCGTCTACACCCAGCTTGGCCGTGCCTTGCAGGCGCTGCAGGGCAAAACGCCCACGCATGCCGAGCGGCTGGTCATCGCGGCTGACCAGCGGCGAAAACCCGGTCAACGGCTGAGCCGGGTTGGCCATCCAGGCAGGGTCGTTGGAGTTCTGCACGAAGTCCTTGCGCTCGAGGCTCGGCAGCAATCGTGCGGGGAAGATGCCGGGCTGCGCCGCCCGCGCGTCGACCTTCCACTGGCACGCACTGCGCGAACCATCGAGCACCACCATGCGCCCTTGCGCCTTGGGGTTGCCGCACTCACTCAGCAGTTGCTGGTCGACGTACGGCACCACCGACTGGTTCAGGTACAGCGCCCCGCCCCCCTCATCGACAGCAAGCGTGTTAACCCAGGGAATGCCCTGCAACTGCTGCACCGAACCCTTCAACGCGTCCAAGCTGTCGGCGCGGTTGATGCGGTACCACTGCTGCAGCACCCGCGTGTTGCCCAGGTTGGCGTCGCGCAGGCTGTAGGCCGCGTGCGCGTCCCAATCCAGGCGCCCAGGCCATTGCACCACTGGCCCGAATTCCGAGCTGTAGACCTGGCGTTCTACCTGGCTCAAGGTGCCATCCTCGGCCTTGACCGTAACGCTGACAGCCTGCCGCATCAACGGCAGTGACTTGCCATCGAGCATGTAGCGGGTCGGGTCCTTCGGGTCGAGCTGAAGGCGATAAAGGGTGAAATGGTTTGACGTGTCGACCGTATGCGTCCACGCCAGATGCCGGTTGAAACCGATGTTCACCACAGGCAAGCCCGGTAGTGCCGCCCCCATCACATCCAGCTGGCCCGGTATGGTCAGTTGCATCTGGTAGAAGCGCATGCCGCCCATCCAGGGAAAGTGCGGATTAGCCAGCAGCAGGCCACGGCCATTGGCCGAGCGCTGCGAACCGACGGCCACCGCGTTGCTGCCGCGCTCCGAGGCAAAACGCTCCTGCCGGGCCAACGCCGTGGCAAAGCCTGTGGCCTCGCGCTGGCTGGTCAATGAGGGGGGCTGTGCCCCTGCCAACGCCTCGGCGAACTGTCCAACACCCCCTTCAGCCAACAGGCGACGGGTCAACTTGACCAAGTCTTCGCTGCTGATCGGCCGCACCCAGTCACCCTGCCCGCACTCTGCCGGCAGGCCTTGGCTGCGGCGCTCGGCGAGGGCACGGTTGAAGCCGCGTGCATAGCCATCGAGCAGGTCACGCACCGGTGCCGGTTGTGCCTGCAGAAATGCCCCCACAGCGCTCGGCGTATTGAGCCAGGTGAAGAACAGGTCGCTGGCAAGGTTGTCCCGTTGCTCGACGGTCTTGGCCTTGGCACCGAAGTGCCGCGATCGCTCGCCGCTGACCGTCAGCACTTCGTTGGCCAACAGGCACAGGTTGTCCTGTGCGTAGGCATAGCCGATGCCATACCCAAGGCCGCGCTCATCCTTGGCCACGATGTGCGGCACTCCGTAGCTGGTACGCCGGATCTGGGCACTGGCATCCGTGCTGGCGGGCTGCGCCAGCGCGGCAGTGCTGAAGGCGACCAGCGCAGCCGCCAGGCCTGCGCTGGTTATGGGACGAGAAATTGAGAACACGGGCACACCTCGGATCCAGGGGTCATCCCGATCAGACGAATGGCTGAATGAAAATTTTACGTATTACAAGGCGATAGAACGTCTTGAACAGGAAAGGCATATTTTTTTTCGAGCGGGCTGCAGATTTTCCGTTCTCATTCGTCCTAGTAAGTGAGGCAACCACATTTCGGGTTAGTCCACGAAAAGGAGCATTCACATGTACAACCCGCAACCCTCAATGCAGGCTGCACGCGTACCCGGCAAAGCGCCCAAGGGACAGGACGTTTTCGCCGAAGAACGTGTCGGTAACGAACAGATTCGCGAACTTTTACGCACCTTTGGCTTGCGCACCAGCCTGATCCGCTTGAAGGTGATCGATGCGCTGCATGCGGCCGACCGTAATGGCCGCAGCATTGGCGTGCGTGGCGTGCACGCGCAACTGGAACAACTGGACATTCCGCTGTCGTTCCTGAGCGTGCGTGAAGTGCTCAAGCGGCTGTGCGCTGAAGGCGTCATCAATCTGGGCAGCGACAAATGCTACAGCCTCAACCCCCAGGCCCGCGCCGTGCTGGATCAAGCGTCCCCGCGCTGAGCGTACGGCCGGCCACGCCTGGCCGGCCCGCACAGGTCAGGGCTTGACCTTGCGCCGCAGAATGCCGTTGATGACTACCACGACCACCGCAATGGCGATCGCCAGCAACTGGAAGGTCTGCTCACTGATCGTGCCCTGCTTTTGCAGGTGGGACAGGCCAACCATGAGGCCCAGTACTACCAGGATGATCAGAAGTGAATATTTGAGGCGCTGCACGTGTGTCATTGAAAGTTCCTTGCAACATCAGGGGCAAAAGGCTCGCAACGAGCCGCGGCAATGATACAACGCCCACCCGCACTGGCGCTGCATTTCCTGCTTAGTGTGGTGCCACTCGCCTGAAAGCATGGGCCCTCATCGCCCGTGCCGGAGGCACTATGTACAAATCCCTGCTGTTCGCATCCCTTGCTGTGACGCCCTTACCTCTTTACGCGCTGGACACGCGCCAGACACCCCCCGAACAGTTGCTCAAGCTAGGCAGTGAACTGGCGACCAACGCCGGGTCCAGTCAATGGCAGCAACTCTGGTACAGCGTTCGCGAAGCGGGTTACCTGCAGGCTCATGCCTCCCAGGTGCACTTCACCGTGCCGGCAACCCTGTTACCGGAGTTGGCCCGACAAACACTGGCACAGGCCGACCAGGTGCACGCAGTGAAGCAGACCCGGGCACTTTATCGCCGAAATTTTCCCGATCGCATTGTAGGAAAACGCGCCGAGCATGCGTTCAACGCGCTGTGCCTGCTGGTCGACTGGCGCGCCCTGCCCCAAGGCATGAGCACGACCCCCAAGGCATACCTGAGAAGCGCAAGCCTGTTGAGCCTCTATCCGTGCGACTGAGGGTCACTGACCCAGCAGGTAAGCCATGGCGTGTCACAGCGGGAATTCACCGGCTGCAGCGAATAGTTGAAGGCATGTCCTACAAGAAGGGAAATCACTGCCTGCAAACACTGTTCAACGAGGCTACAAACCCAAGCCTATATGGCGCCTAGCGACGCACCTTGGCTCTACCTGAGAATTCGGTCACACCTTCGACACAACGCCGCAGGTGATCGCTTACCGCATCTACACCGAACGAAGGAGCGTCTTATGGAGTTACCAGACCTTACCCGGATAGACATCAGCCAGTTACCCCACTCACTGCAAGCGCTGATCGACTGCATCGGTATCGACAATGCATTCCAGCTCACCTGCGCCTATGGCGGCAGACCCAAATACATCCCCAAGCACCGCGAGCGCACCAAGCTCGCCGATGTGCTCCCAGCCGACGCGCTCGATGCGCTGATCAAGCGCTTCGCTGGCGTTGCCCTGGAAATCCCCAAGGCCGACCACTTCATGCGCCAGTTGCGCAACCTGCAGATCCAACAGGAAAGCGCCGAGGGCTTGTCACGCAGCCTGCTGGCCGACAAGTACGGCCTGAGCCTGCGGCAGATCGGCAATATCCGCCGACAGGACCCCCTGTGTTCGCTGGTCGATAACCCTAGTGGTCGCCACTGACGGCTAGGTTTGCAGCACCCATTAAAAAGAGAATCCAGCTATGTCCCTAGACAACAGCCTCATCGGATCCGTCATCAATGCCTTGCCGATGGACCGCATGATCGCAGGCCCCCTGCAAGCCATGGTTCAGGCACAAGTAACCGCAAGCAAGTCGTACGCCGACTTCCTGATGCAAGTGTGCGTTCAGGAAGGCAAGGCGGTCGCCATCCAGTTCGACTACGACGAAACCATCGTCGATGAACAGGGTGAGTACCAAGGCGTCGTCAGCAAAACCATGAAAGTGCCGCTGGTAGCGGCGATCACCCACCCGAACATCGCCATTGAGGAAGGTAATGTCGAGTTCGAACTGACCATCAACCAGATGTCGGAAGACGTGGCCGACAGAAACCTGGCCGCAACGGCAACCGGGTCGCTGGGTTGGGGGCCATTCAAGCTCAACGTCAAGGGCAGCATCAGCCACAAGTCCACGCAAACCCGCAAGACCGACACCCGCGCCCGCTACGCTTTCAGCACGACCCTGAAGCGCCAAGACCCGCCTGAAGCGGTGATGAGGGTTATCGATTTCCTGACCGAGGCTGCCACCAAACCCACTGTCGTCAAGTCCGCAAAGCTGAATAGCCCGGACATGATCTCGCAAGCCGACACGCTCAACGGCCTCGCGAACGGCAGCAAAGCAACGCCTGGGGCACCTGCTGCTAACTAACGTTGGTAACGATCGCCCCCTTGCAACAGGGGGCACCCCCCCTGGACCCAGGAGCCGAACGTTTGGACAAGTCCCCCGCCCCCATGACATCCATCGACCTGCGCGAGATCACACGCGGCCTGCAAGAAGCCGCCAGCGCCACCAACAGCCTGATAGCTCAGCAGTACATCAATCTGTTCGATCAATTCTTCGACTGCGACACCGAAGCTCTGGGTGCGCCCATGAAAGCCAAAATGGTCGAAATCGCCATGGATGAGCAGCACATCATGCGTGTGCCCTTGTTTGCGCTAGTGTCGCCCAAGGGCCTGGCACTTGAGCGCATGCAGGTTGACCTGTCGGTCCGCGTCAAGGGCACCGAGGCGCAGCAAGCGCTGCAGGCGGCCAGCGAGACGAACGCCGCCAGTTTCAAGGTGACCATTGGTGGCCAGGGCCGTCAGGGTGACAGTCGCGACCCTGACGAGGTGCAGATCCGCATGCAGTTCCAGGCCAGTGAGCCGCCTGAAGCGCTTAACCGGCTGATCGAGGAATACACCAGCCTGATCACACCGGTGCGCATAGCTAAACCCACACCCTCGCCTACTCCCGATACCAATGAATTCGTCGAAGCTGCCACGGTCCGCTGACCGCGGCGATCAGAAGTCCCGTTTGTAGAAGATGTCCAGCGAGCTTGCCAAGCCGCTGGCAGCCTCCAGGTACACCATCCGGCTCAACTTGTAGCGCAACGCGATGGTGTTGGCAGGCTCGAACACCCCTACCCCGTAACGCAAGCTCAGCTTCTCGGTCAGGTTGCCGCTGGCGACCACACTGGTGGTATTGCCTGAGCCTTCGGTATCCAACTGGAAATCATCGATACCCAGGCTCGATGCCAGGCTGCCGGTAATGCCGGCACTGCCTGCCAAGCCCAAGCCCAACGCGGCCTCGGCAAGCATGTTGTTGTCCTCACCCGACGTGCCCAATGGGCGACCCAGCACCAGGTACGACAGGGCCTGCTCCTGGCTCATGGCAGGTTCGGAGAACACCTGCGTGGTGGGCTGCTCGGCACTGCCGCTCAAGCGAATACCGGCAATCACGTCATCGACTTTTCGAATCGCTTCAATGTCCAGGTACGGCTGATCGAGCGGGCCGGCGAACAGCAAGCGCGCCCGGCGTATGGTCAGGCGCTGCCCGTAGGCGCGGTAACGACCATCGGCCAGGCTCAGTTCACCGCGGGTATCGAGGTTGTCGCCGATATGCACGTGGCCCAACAGGTTGGCCGTGAGGCCAAAGCCTTTGAACGACAGCTTTTCGCGCCCGACATCGACATCGATGTCCATGGCCATCGCCATGGGCGGCTTGCCCTCTTCGGTCTGATGGCCAACGATGACGGTGTCATCAGACACCTTCACCGTCGAGGGCGGCAGCTCGCGTACCGTGATCTTGCCTTTTGGCACCTGCACCTTGCCGGTTATCGCCAGCTTGTCGTCGACCAGGCGCAGGTTCAGGTCCGGGGCGACTTCCAGCGTCGCATAGGGCTCAACCGTCACCGGCAATTGTTGCCCCTGCAAACGCAGGTCCATGCCCAAGGCCTGGCCCCAAGTCAGATTACCGGACAGTTGCCCGCGCCCCGCTTCGCCGCTGCGCCAACCGCCGTTGAGCTGGACCTGTTCACCCGCGATCGTAGCCTGCAGCGAGAGGTCTTTGAGGCTAACCGGCAGTTCGGCGCCACTGACCTCGCCCTGGCTCAGTACCAGGTTGCCGTTGACCTGCGGTGCCAGCAGCGTACCCGACAAATTTCCGCTGCCATTCAACTGCCCGGCCAGGCGTTCGACCATGGGCACGAACGGTCGGGCGACCGACAGGTCCAGGCCCGCCAGGCGGAAATCGCCCGACAATGGCTTGTTCTTGCCCAACGGGTCGAGGCGGGCATTCAGGCTCAGTTCGCCCAGGCGCTCACCCCGGAAATTCAAGCGGGCGTCGATGCGGCGAGGTGCCAGGGTACTGTCCAGGCGCAGCGCCTGATAAGGGAAATCGATCCAGCGCCCCTTGTCGCGCACGCGCAAGGTGCCGCCACTGGCGTCGACAACAATGTTGCCTTTCGGGCCGCTGGCCGGGATATCCAAGTTGACGTCGGCATTCAGCAGGCCCTGCCAGGCAAAGTCCTTTGGCAGCCACTGGGCCAGGCTGTCCAGCGGGAACTGTTTAAGGTGGTAGCGCAAGCGCGGCTCAGGCGCCAGGCGCTGGTCATCACCACACAGGCTGGCCTGGCCGGAACGCCAGCAATGGGCGCCAAAATCCAGCTGGCCGCTGGCCAATCGCTGCAGGCGTGCCGGCGCCTGCAACTGCCAATCCTGGCCTCCAGCCTGGATTCGGCCACTGGCAAGGCGACCACGCCAATCGCCTTTGCTCAACTGGCCGTCCAGGCCCAGGTCCAGCTTGAGCTGCGGGCCGTCGAGCGCCAGGGTCAGGGCTTGCTGGCGAATGTCGCCTTTGCCATTGGCCTGCAAGGTGCCCAGTGCCGTGTCACCGAGGTGAATGCCGCCGGCTTTGAGGTCGATCACACCACGTTGGGCGCTGTCCAGGCGTGCGTCCAGGTCCAGGCGCTGAATACGGTTTTCGGCCTGCGCCAACTGTTGGCCCTGCAAAGTGAGCGTACCTTGGGGCGCCTTCAAGGTCCCGGCGACGTCCAGCCGGCCCTTGACCTGCCCTTGCAGCCTGGGCCATAGCTGCCCCAAACGCGGCAAGTCGAGATCCACGCGCCCGGCCAGCCGCTGTTGCAGGCTGCCACTGCCATTGATGCGGTTGTCACCCAGCTGGATAGCCAAGGCTCCGAGCGTCCAGCTTTCCCCAGCCCCTTGGGCTTCGACCTTGAGCACTGCCGGCTGCCCGCGCAGGCGGCCTTTAAGGTCGAGCTGGGCATCGAGCTTGAGTGCATCCCCCTTCATTTCACCTTTGCTGCGCAGCGGCCCGGCCAGGGTGCCGGGCAGTTCGGCAAGCCAGTACGCGGGGTCGAGCGCCGAGAGCTGCAGGTCGACATCCCACGCCAGCGTATCGGCGAAACGCACCGCGACGCTGCCTTCGGCCTTGCCTTGCCCAGCGCTAAGCGCCAGCTGCGGCAGTTTCACCTGGTTCAAATCACCTTCGAACGGGCTGGCCAGGGAAAACGCCCCCGCCGGGCCGTCAAGATCACCCTTGAAGGTGCCTTGATAATTGCCATCGCGGTAGTGCACCTGGGCATTGAATTGCTTGAGCGTCACGTCAGGCGGCGTCTCCAGCGGGTACAGGCGCAACCACGGGAAGTCCAGCCAATCGAGCTGGGCATCGGCAGTCAGGCCCTGTTGCCAGTCGGCACTGGCCTGCAGCTTCAGCCGCTGGTTATCGCTGGCGTTGAGGTCCAGGGCATCGAGCTTGGCCCCTTTGCTATCCACCCGCCCGGACAGGACCAAGGCAATCGGTGACTGCTCAGCCGGCAAACTGGCCGAGCCCGACAATTTATAGCCCTTGCGCAAATCACCTTTGGCATTGAGCTCAAGCTGATTGAACTGCAGGGTATCTGGCAGCGACCCGGTTGGTTTGAAAGCGTCGGAACGGATCTGCAGCGTTGCCGGCAGGTGCTCGGCCAACGCTTGTAGCTCACCGCTCAGCCGTGCATCGAGGTAACCCGAGCTGGTGCCTTGGAGTGTGAGGGTTTTCTGCAACTCGCCTTGCGCGGTCAACGCCAGTTGCCAGCTTTTACCCTCTACCGAAGGCAGCTGAACTTGCCCTTGCAGCTGCAGCGGCCAATCGCCCTCAGGTTGCAGGTCGCCTTGCAGGTCCAGGCGCAGATCATCGCGCTGCAGATGCAGGCGGTCGATGCGCATGCCCGTTTGGGTCCAGTGGGCGGCCAGTTGCACATCACCCAACAGGTCGCTGCCGTCGAGTCGCAGTTGGCCGATCTTGACCTCGCCCAGCTCGATGGCGACCGGCAAGCGCAGGGCCGGGAGTTGCAGCGGGCCGCTTTCAGCCGGTGCATCGCTGGGTGCAAACGCCATGTCGATGCGCTGCGCCTGCAGTTGATCGATACACAAGGTGGCACGCAGCAGGCACCCGGGCGACCATGTCAACAGCGGGGCCTGCACCTCAACCCGATTACCGCCCTCCACCCAGCTCAGCTGGCTGGCTTGCCAACTGCCCGCCAGGCGCCCTTGGAAGTCAGCGACCTGCAACCCCGGCACCCTGGCCAGTGCCCAGCGGCTGCCGCTTTCGGTCCCCACCAGCACGCCCAGCGCCAGGCCCACGGCCACTACCCCGCCGAGCACGCCCAGCAGTACGAATTTGAACACACGTGTCACAGCTCAGGCCCCATGGAGAAGTGCAGGCGAATACCGCCCTCGTCATCGAGGGCCTTGGCCAGGTCCAGGCGCAATGGCCCAACCGGTGAAACCCAACGCACACCAATGCCCACCCCAGTCTTGAGGCTTGGCAGCTCGAAGGTGTTGAACGAGTTGCCCTGATCGACAAAGGTTGCCACGCGCCACTTTTCAGTCAGTGAGTACTGGTACTCGACGCTGCCAGCCACCAGGTAGCGGCCACCGATGCGGTCGCCGTCGCTGTTTTTCGGCGACAAGGTCTGGTAGTCATAGCCACGCACGCTCTGGTCGCCACCGGCGAAGAAGCGCAGCGATGGCGGGATGTTGTTCTTGTAGCCGTTGGTGGCGCTGCCGCCAAATTGCACCCGGCCGAGGAAGCGATGGTTATGGCCAAGCGTGGTAAGGCCCTTGAGCAGCACGTTGCCGTGCAGCAGGTTGGTGTCGGAGACCAGGCCTTCCTTCGCCACCTGGGTATCGAACTGCAGGCGGTAGCCATTGTGCGGGTCAATGCGGTTGTCGCTGCGCAGGTACGAGAAGCTGACACCCGGCATCAGCAAGTTGCTCAGCCCCGAGTCATCGCCCAGGCGGTACTCTTCACGCTGGTACTTGAGCGAGATGACCCGCTGCCAACCACTGGGCAACTTGCTGTGCCATTCTGGCCCGACGGTGAGCAGCTTGCTGAGGGTGTCGGTACCGGCGAGTTCCTCGTTCTGGTAACCACCGGCAAAGCGCAGTTTGTCGGTCAGCGGCGGGTCGAGCGGCACGTCATACCACAGGCCGACGTTCTGCCGAGGTGCCGACAGTTCGGTTTCCCAGCCGTAGCTGTGGCCCTGAGGGTTGACCCAGTGTCGCGTCCAGTTGGCCTTGCCACGGGGGCCGACGTCAGTCGAGAAGCCCAAGCCCAGGCCCATGGTGCGTGGTTTGCGGGTTTCCAGGCGGACCTCCACCGGGATGTCCTCGCCCACGGCGGCAGTCGGGGCGGCGTCTACCCGCACACCCTCGAAGTAACCACTCGATTGCAGGTCGTTGTTGAGTTCGGCAATCAGCTCGGAGTCATAGGGCGTGCCTGGCTTGAACGAAACCATGCGCTGCAGCAGGTCTTCATCCAGCGGTGTGTCACCGCCAAACTTGACCGCGCCCAGGCGATAGCGAGGGCCGCTTTGGTAGACCAGTTCGATGTCGGCCACGCCGGCCTGGGGGTCGACTGCCAGGCGTTGGCGGCTGAAGCGGCCGGCGAAGAAGCCATAGCGTGAAGCCTGGTTCTGGATCAGCCGTTTGGCATCTTCGTAAAGCCCATGGTTAAGCTGCTCGCCAGCGCGCAGTGCCTTGCTGTCGGGCACCCGAAACGCCTTCATCTCACTGGCAGGCCCTTCGATGCGCACCGTCACGTTGCGCAGGCGCACAGGCTCGCCGGGGGCGATCTGGATTATCAATTGTGGGGCTTGGTCGGCTTTGGCGGGAGGCTTGACCTCGGTATCGATCTGGGCTTGATAGTAGCCAAGTGCCTGCGCGGCTTTGCGCGCCTGCTCCTGAGCCCCGCGACTGAAGCGCAGCAGCGCTTCTTCATCGCGGTCACCCAAGTTGCCGATATAGCCTTCGACATTGGCCTTGAGCGCTTTGTTGGCTGGTTTTACCTTCACCAGCAACTCGCTCTGGCCCCATGCTGCGAAACTGGCGACCCAGAAAACCAGGCCCCAGGTTAATCTTCCTGAATACGTCATGCGGGGCATGCTACCAGAGCCGGGCGCTCAAGGGAGCCGTCTGGCGGCTTGTCAGGCAAAAGCGGAAGTTGAAGACACGGGGTTGGGATGGAAGAACACCCTTTCTCGGATCGGCCCTACGGCAACCTCGCCAATTTCTTCATAGCCCTGACGCTGGTAGAACGCCAGGTAGTGCTCATTGCCGGTGTCCAGCACCACGCCCTGGGTGCTGGGGTCTTCCGCGCACCAGTCATGCACAGCTTGTAACAATTGCTCACCGTACTGGCGCCCCTGAAATTGCGGGTGCACGCCCAGTAGAGGCAAGACGTGCACTTGGTCTGTAGGCAAGCAACTGGCCAATGCGGCCTGGTAGTCCATGTAGCGTCGCGTGCAGCGCAGGCCGGTACCCAGCATCATGCGCAGACGCCAGGCCCAGCTGTCGGCCACCCCCAGCCTGCGCAGCGGCGGCACGATCAGGGCCAGGGCAATCAAGCGGTCATCCAGCAACAGGCCAATGGCCGGCAGTTGCAGGTAAAAGTGCTGGCGGACCCATTCACGCACCATCACGCGCAGGCGGCGCTCATAGCCTGGGCGCTGCGCCTCGAAAATGTAAGCAAAGGTAGGTTCATGGCGGTAGGCGTTGTACAGCAGCGAACGCGCCTCACGGCTGTAGCCGTCGTCAAGTTGGCAGATACGCGCCGGCGTGGCAGTGGTTTCGGGCATTGCGGGCAGTCCTCCTGGAATGGGCTTGCAATGCCTTGGAGTGTGCTCCACCGCGCATCGTTCAGCCCCTACAGCACGTTAGCAGCAGCACCCCGAACCCGCCATGCTGGTGATGACGCGCGATGTCGGCTAGCATCGCGGCTTTTACCGGGATTGTCTTTCCATGAAGATCGTCTGTTTCAACATCAACGGCCTGCGAGCGCGCCCGCATCAGCTGGCGGCGCTGATCGACAAGCATCAGCCTGACGTGATCGGCCTGCAGGAAACCAAGGTCAGCGACGATCAGTTCCCTCTGGCCGATGTCCAGGCACTGGGCTACCACGTGCATTACCACGGCCAAAAAGGCCACTATGGCGTCGCCTTGCTGTCGCGCCAGGCACCGCTGAGCCTGCACAAGGGCTTTGCCACCGATGAGGAAGACGCCCAGCGCCGCTTCATCTGGGGCACCTTCGCCGATGCCGACGGCAACCCGATCACCATCATGAACGGCTACTTCCCCCAGGGTGAAAGCCGCGACCACCCCACCAAATTCCCGGCCAAGCAGCGCTTCTACAGCGACCTGCAGGCCCTGCTCGAAAACCAGTTCCGCAACGACCAGCCGGTGCTGGTGATGGGCGACATGAACATCTCGCCCCAGGACTGCGACATCGGCATCGGCCCGGACAACGCCAAACGTTGGCTCAAGACCGGTAAATGCAGCTTCCTGCCGGAAGAGCGCGAATGGATGGAGCGCCTTAAAGGCTGGGGCCTGGTCGACAGTTTCCGCCACCTGCACCCGGACGTGGCCGACCGCTTCAGCTGGTTCGACTACCGCAGCCGCGGTTTCGAGGATGAACCCAAGCGTGGCCTGCGCATCGACCTGATCATGGCGTCGCAGCACCTGGTGCCACGGATCAAGGCGGCGGGTGTGGACTATGAGTTGCGCGGGATGGAAAAGCCGTCGGACCATGCACCGATCTGGCTGGAGTTGAGCTGACCCTAGTCAGGTGTAAGCCATTGGATTTTTATTGCCCGTGAGATCGAGCGCCGCCCGCGCGGCGCTTCGCAGCACAAGGCTGCTCCTACATTTTTTTCGGGCCAGTAACGCCTGTAGCAACGCGCACGACCGCCTTGTTTGTTCCACACGATATCGAGGTGGGCGCCAAAGGGCCGCGCGCCTCTGTCTCAGGATTGATTGGCCCGAAACAGATGTGGGAGCAGCCTTGTGCTGCGAAGCGCCGCGCGGGCGGCGCTCGATCTCACAGGCGCTGTAAATCCAATGCCCTACACCTGGCTGCCCACACCCACTCAACCAAATCATCACCATCACCCTACAACCCCAACCGCAACGCCTCCCCTACCCCCGCCCCACGCGTATCGTCCGCCGCACTGACCAACGCAAAGTTATACGCCCCATGCGACCAGTACCGTGCCTCCAGTTGCCCATCAACCCGCTGCCCCTCGGGCATGCGTTCATAACGCTCACCCGGCGAGCGCAGAAACAGGCTGATGCGTTCCCCTTTGCCATCCTGAAACACCAGGAGCGCCGCAGGCCCTTGCTCGTTGCTGAGCAACCGCGCGCCCACCGGCCTGAAACCGTAACCCGCCAGGTCCGGCAACTGGCCTACCCGGCTGAAATGACGCCCCAACCAGTCACGCAATTGAGTCGGGTCGCTGGCCTGGATATCCAGCGCCTCGCTGCCGGCAAACAGCCGATGAGCCTGGACCGCATCGGCCATGGGCAGATCGACCCTGGCCAACATCGCATCCCGCGCCTGCCAACCGCCCAAACCACCCACACCAATCGCCAGCACGAGCACTGCCGCCGATGCCCAACGCCGTTGACGACGCTGGCGCAGCCGCTGCTTTAATTGGCCCAGATCCAGCTGCGCAGCCCCCGGTTGTTCACCCAGGCCGGCGAGTGCCACACGCAGCCGCCGCGCATCGCTGCGCCAGCCCTCGACCCGCGCCGCTTCCTGCGGGTTGGCCGCCAGCCAAACCTTTACCTCTGCCCGGCGGGCAGGCGTCAGGCGCTCATCGATGTAGGCATGCAACTCATCTTCAGTGGGGATCAGGCGTGTCATTTCAGTCTCCGCAAGGCCGGGGGTTGAGGGTTGCCCTCGGTCAGTTCGCGCAAGGCATTGCGGGCGCGCGACAAGCGCGACATCACGGTACCGATAGGGATGCCCAAGGCCTGGGCGGCCTCTTTGTAACTCAAACCTTCGATGCTCACCAGCAGCAGCAAAGCACGCTGCTCCGCCGACAGCTGAGCGAAGGCACGCAGGTCGGCCTGGGCCAGCACGATGTCTTCGATATTGCCGCCAACGGGCTCGCTTTCCACCTCGGCGCGGCCGAACCAGGACAGCCAACGGGCATGCAGGCGGTCGCGGCGTTTGCCGTCAAGAAACAGCCGATAAAGGATGGTGAACAGCCAGGCGCGCAGCGCCTCAGCTTCACGTTGCTGGCCCTGGCGGCTCAAGGCTCGCTCCACGGTGGCCTGCACCAGGTCGTCGGCGCTGCCCGGTTCGCGCGTCAACCACAAGGCAAAGCGGCGCAAACGTGCCAGCAGCTCGCGCCACTGGTGTTCGTCCAGATCGTGCATGGCTATGTCCCGGCCTCTGGGGTTATCAGTGTAAGAGGCAGACGCCCGGTAACAAAATCTATTCCCGCCGAGGGAATAAGTTTTTCCCTGCAGCGTCGTACCGGCACCTTCACAGAACCGGACGATGATCATGAACTCACCTTTGCACGGCCCCGCCAAGGCCTTGCGCCTGGCGGCCATCGGCGCTGTCATGCTGGCTGCCGGCGCAGGCTTTGCCTATGCCGCCGGCTGGATCGGCGCACCTGAACTGACGCCAAAGCGCATCATCGACACCTTCGAGGCCCAGGCTGGGCACTACCCAGGCTACCGCAAGAACCACGCAAAAGGGCTCTGTGTCTCGGGCTACTTCCAAGCCAGCGGGCAGGCTGCCAGCCTGTCCACGGCCCGCGTGTTCAGCCAGGCACGCGTGCCGGTTATCGGCCGTTTTGCCATTGGCGGCGCCAACCCGTTCGCGCCAGACACGGCAATCCCGGTGCGCAGCCTGGCGCTTCAGCTCAGCACTGACGATGGGCAAGTCTGGCGTACCGGCATGAACAACCCGCCGGTGCTGGCGGTGGGTACGCCGCAGGCGTTCTATGAACAGGTCCTGGCCAGTACGCCAGACCCTGCCACTGGCAAACCGGACCCGGCCAGGCAACAAGCGTTTTTTGCCGCCCACCCCGAAAGCGCGGCGTTCCGCCAGTGGGCGGCGAGCTACAAGCCAAGCAACAGTTTCGCCAGTACCCAGTATCACAGCATCAATGCCTTCCGCCTGATCGACGCCGCCGGCGCGGCCCAGCCGGTACGTTGGCAACTGGAGCCGCAAACCCCGTTTACCGCCCTGCCAGGCCAGGTGGACGACAAACTGTTCTTGCAGCATGACCTGCAACAGCGCCTGGCCCAAGGGCCGCTGCGCTGGACCCTGCGCCTGGTCCTGGCCGAGCCTGGCGACGCCGTGGACAACCCGGCCAGCCCATGGCCTGCGCAACGGCGCAGCGTGGACGCCGGCACGCTTGTACTCGAACAGGTCGACGCGCCTGAGCAAGGCGCTTGCCGCGACATTAATTTCGACCCGCTGATCCTGCCCCACGGCATCGAAGCCTCTGCCGACCCGATTCTGGCCGCCCGATCCGCCGCCTATTCGGAATCGTTCAACCGCCGCAGCCGTGAATCGCTCGGCACTGGAGCCCGCCCATGAAACCTGAAGCCTTCCACCCCCTCGCCCGCCTGCTGCACTGGCTGATGGCGGTGTTGATTGTGGCCATGTTGTTCATTGGTGTGAGCATGGTCAGCGACCTGTCACTGCGCCACCCCGTATTGCTCAGCCTGCACAAGGCCACTGGCCTGGCCTTGCTGGTACTGGTGGTGTTGCGTATCGGCCTGCGTTTAGCCTTGCCACACCCACCGCTGCCACGCGACCTGCCACGGCTGCAGCGGTTCGCCGCCGGTGCCTCGCATGTGCTGCTCTATGGCCTGATGCTGGCCATGCCACTGCTGGGCTGGGCCATGCTGTCGGCCGGCGGCTACCCGCGGCCCCTGCAATTGCCGGCAATCGCCCCCCACGACCTGCAGCTGTATGCCGTGCTGCGACAAGCCCACGGCTGGGCTGGCTACCTGCTGTTCGCGACGATCCTGGTGCACCTGGGCGCAGCGCTGATGCACGCCTTGGTGCGCCGCGACGGCGTCTTGCGTAGCATGTGGCCTGGCCCCTGCGTCGCAGCGAATAAGCCGGTGCGGTTCAGGGCGTTCGACAATCGATAATAATTCTTACTAAGATCGGCGCACTTATCGCTGAACTTCTCTGGACTGCCCATGAACGTCGCAAAGGATCCTGCCACTCTCGTGCCTGCCAGCACGCTGGACTTACGCCCACTGCTGCTGGCCAACATGGCCTGCACCATGTCGATGATGGCCTTCGTTGCCCTCATAGGCCCAATCGCTCGCCAGCTCGGCATGGCCACCTGGCAGGCCGGTGCCGCTGTTACCGTCGCCGGGGTGGTCTGGGTGCTGCTGGCACGCCCGTGGGGCCGCGCCGCTGACCGGCTCGGCCGCCGCCGCGTGCTGCTGCTGGGAAGCGCAGGCTTCACCGTGGCCTACTGGCTGTTGTGCGTGTTCGTCGAAGGCGCGCTGCGCTGGATGCCGGGCGCAACCCTGGCCTTTATCGGCCTCATGCTCGCACGCGGCTGCATCGGCGCCTTCTACGCCGCCATCCCAGTGGCTTGCAATGCACTGATCGCCGACCATGTCGAACCGCAGCGCCGAGCCCGCGCCATGGCCTCACTGGGCGCGGCAAACGCGGTCGGCCTGGTGCTGGGCCCAGCACTGGCCGCACTGCTCGCGCGCTACAGCCTGAGCCTGCCGTTCCACCTCATGTCGCTGCTGCCGGCCACCGCGTTCTTCGTGTTGCTGTTCACACTCAAGCCACAAGCGCTGGCGCACACCCATGCGCCCAGCCCTGTGCAACTGACCGACCCCCGGCTGCGCCGGCCTTTGCTGGTGGCCTTCAGCGCCATGCTTAGCGTCACCGTGTCACAGATCATTGTCGGGTTCTTCGCCCTGGACCGCTTGCAGTTGGGCCCGGCTGACGCGGCTCAGGTCGCCGGCATTGCCCTGACCACGGTCGGTGTGGCGCTGATCCTGGCCCAAGTTGTGCTGCGCCAACTGGAATGGCCGCCGCTGAAGATGATCCGGGTGGGCGCCAGCGTGTCGGCCGTGGGCTTTGCCTGCGGTGCACTGGCGACCACCGCGCCCTGGCTGTGGGCGTGCTTCTTCGTCGCTGCGGCCGGCATGGGCTTTGTGTTCCCGGCGTTTTCGGCGCTGGCGGCCAATGCCATGCAGGCCTCGGAACAAGGCGCCACAGCGGGCTCGATCGGCGCCGCCCAAGGCATGGGCGCAGTAATTGGGCCACTGGCCGGCACCCTGGTGTATGCCCTTGACCCACGCTTGCCGTTCCTGGCGGTAGCCGCGCTGTTGCTGCTGGTCGGGCTATGGCCGATGCCACGCGAACCACGTGCCTGATAAGCACAGCGCGCAAGCGTGCAGAGTGTGTTTTAATGCGTCGCTCATTATTTTTGACACCTCTGATTACAAGGCGGCTATGGACACGGGGACGCGACTCAAACTGGTGCGTGAACGCAACAACCTCTCCCAACGGGAACTGGCCCGCCGCAGCGGGCTGACTAACTCGACGATCTCGCAGATCGAACAGAACCGCGTCAGCCCTTCGGTCAGCTCCCTGAAAAAACTGCTCGAAGGGATCCCGATGAGCTTGGCGGAGTTTTTCAGCTTCGACGAGCCGGTGCGGGAAGAGCGCTTCGTGTTCCGCGCCAGCGAGCAGCCAGACTTGGGCCGTAACGGCCTGCGCATGCTGTTGGTAGGTGCCAGTGTCGAGGCCCGTCAGATGCGCATGCTGCGTGAACTGTACGCACCGGGCGCCGATTCGGGCGAGCCGATCGTGCATGCAGAAGGCGAAGAGTGCGGCCTGGTCACCCGCGGCACCGTCGAACTGTGGGTCGATGGCCAGGTCAGCGTGCTCAATTCGGGTGATGGCTACTACATCCCCACTACCCTGCCGCACAGCTTCAAGAACATTGGCCAGGATGAGGCCGAAATCATCAGCGCCAACACCCCGGCGAACTTCTGACCGTGAACCGCCCAGGCACCGTGAACACACGGGCCGCGTATCAGCGCTTGCGTGACGCAGCCCTGGGCGTCCATCCCGTGCACATCACCGCCCAGCGCGCCGAAGGGCTGGTCGATGTGCTGATCGAAGGCTGGCAGTTGACCCTGGCCGTGGATGCCGAAGGCCTTGCTCAATGCGTCCAGTGCGTGGCCCCCAACGGTGATCAGGCCGGCCTTGACGACTGGCACCGCTACGGCACCAACCCCACCGACCTGCTCAGCCTGTGGGAACGTACTCAGCTGGAAGCGCGCCTGGCCGGTTGACGCAGCGCGTCCTCGACAAAGTCCAGGCGGTCTTGCCCAAAGAACATCTCATCACCGACAAAACAGGTCGGCGCACCAAATACACCGCGCGCAACGGCTTCCTCGGTCGCCTGCTTCAGGGCCGCCTTCACCTGCGCGTCGCCCGCCAGGGCAGTGAGCGCGGCAAGGTCAAAGCCGGCCTGTTCCAGCGTCTGCTGCAACACCGCCGCGTCCCCCAGGTTGCGTCGCTCGGCCCACAGGCCGTTGAACAATGCCCGCAACAGTGCCTCGAAGCGTTCCGGTGCTTGCAACTGTGTGCCGATTACACCGCGCATCAGCATCAGGGTATTCATCGGGAAGCCCGGTGGTAGCCCAAACGGCACACCGTAGCGCGCTGCGAAGCGTGCAAGGTCGGTGAACATGTAGCGGCCCTTGGCTGGGATCATTGCCGGCGAGGCATTGCCGGTGGCCTGGAATACCCCACCCAACAGCATGGGCCGATAATGCAGCGCCGCGCCATGGCGGTCACAGATACCCGGCAGCTGGGTCCACGCCAGGTAACTGGCGGGGCTGCCGAGGTCAAAGAAGAATTCGACGGTCTTGGTCATGGGTTCGGTCCTTGGTCGATGAGGGGGGCTTACCAGCGTTCCATCCAGGGGCGCAGGTCCAGTTCGAATGTCCAGGCATCTCGCGGTTGGGCGTGGAGGAACCAGTAGCTGTCGGCAATATGGGCCGGGTCGAGGATGCCATCCTGGTCCTTAAGGGCGTAGCGCTCGGGGAAACTGTCGCGGATGAACGCGGTATCGATTGCCCCATCCACCACTACATGGGCGACATGGATATTGCGCGGCCCCAGCTCACGCGCCATGCTCTGGGCCAATGCCCGCAGGCCGTGCTTGGCACCGGCGAATGCGGCAAAGCCAGCAGCGCCACGGGTACCTGCAGTAGCGCCTGTGAACAGAATCGTGCCGCGCTCACGCACCACCATGCGCCGAGCCACCGCCTGCGCTGTCAGAAACCCGGCAAAACAGGCCATCTCCCAAATCTTGAAGTATTTACGCGGCGTTTCGTCGAGAATGCTGCAAGGCACATTGGCGCCGATATTGAAGACAAACGCCTCGATCGGGCCAATATCACGCTCGATGGTCTCAACCAGCGCGGCCACCTCTTCCTCCTTACGCGCATCGGAGCCAAAGCCATGGGCCTGGCCACCTTCGGCGCGGATCTCGTCCAGCAGCGGTTGCAGCTTGTCCGCCTGACGGCGAGTGACGCAGGCCACGTAGCCCTCCCGCGCGAAGCGCTTGGCGATCTCGCCCCCCGTGGCATCCCCTGCGCCGATCACAAGCACTACTTTTTGTGGTTGAGTCATGTGCGCCCCTTTGGTGAATGATCGTTTAGTAAACGAACGCTATGTTATGATCGACCCCATCGTCAAGCCAAGCGCGCAGAGGCAATTGAATGCGCTATACCAGCGACCACAAGAAACAAACCCGCGAAAAGCTGCTGGCCACCAGCGGTGCACTGGCCAAACGCGGCGGTTTCACGAGCACTGGCGTAGCCGGGCTGATGAAAGCCATCGGGCTGACCGGCGGTGCCTTTTACAATCACTTCCCTTCCAAAGATGACCTGTTCACCGAAG
The DNA here is from genome assembly GCF_026240895.1 of Pseudomonas sp. DCB_AW. NCBI lineage: Bacteria > Pseudomonadati > Pseudomonadota > Gammaproteobacteria > Pseudomonadales > Pseudomonadaceae > Pseudomonas > Pseudomonas sp. DCB_AW. The sequence continues at coordinate 131,657 of NZ_JAPFCE010000006.1, read as the reverse complement.
TCGTTCGCCAGGAGCTGTGCAACAGCCCGCTGGCGCGCCTGGCCAGCCAAGGTGCCAGCCGCGAGCGGCTTGGCCGTTGCCTGCAGCAGTACCTGAGCCTGGCCCACCTGCACAATGCCGAAGGGGGCTGCCCCTTGCCGCCGCTTGGGGTGGAAATCGCCCGGGCAGATCAACCGGTGCGTGAGGTGGCCGAACATTGGCTGGTCGAGCTGCACAAAGCCTGGAGCACAACACTGGAGGATGAACAACTGGCCTGGGTGTTGATCAGCCAGTGCGTCGGGGCGTTGCTGATCGGGCGCATGCTCGCCAGCGAAGCCGTGCAGTCCGAAGTACTCGATGCCAGCCGCAGCTTCGTCGAAAAGGCCTTGAATGAAAGCCGTTAACCTGTTGCTTGGCTTGCTTTTGAGCGTGCCCGTGTTTGCTGAACAGACCTGCCCTCCGGGCCAGTACCAAGTCTGCCTGATGGGCTGTTTCTGTGCGCCGGTCGACCCAGGCCAGGCCGGGCAGATCCTCAAGGACTTCGAAACCATGGCCTCAACCAGCCTGGCCTACGCGTTGCGCCAGGCCCGTGACGAAGCCAGCGCCAGCGGCAGTGAGCCGATCCCGCTGCACATCCGCGCCCAGCTCGAACCCTGGTATGACTTTGCCGTGCTCGATGCCGCGCGCTTCAGGGTTGGCGATGAACAGCAGATGAGCGCAGCCAACGCGATGCTGCAAAACCCCGATGTGAATGCCGTGACACTGATCGACACGATCATCTTCCGCCATGCCAGCGATGCTGAAGACAATGTGGCGCTGTGGGCGCACGAGCTCAAGCACGTGCAGCAGTACCAGGCATTAGGCGTCGATGAGTTCGCCCGGCGCTACACGCGTGACTTCAATGAGCTGGAAGGCCCGGCCTACAACATAGAGGCGGAGGTTGCCAAGGCGTTAAGAGCGCGCAGCTCCGGCCAGGCCCGGTGATGTGACAAAGAACCTCAAGAACAACACATAACTACCTGACTTATTAGATATTTGTTGAAGATCCCAAGGTTCGAGCCTGCGCAATTACCTGTGGGAGCGGCGGTGCGGCGGTCCGACTTGCCCGCGAAGAGACCGGAACACGCACCAGAAGACAGTTGCTCTCACACAGTCAGCAGTAGGTATACCCCTTGTCTATCAGGAAGATACAGGGGCCTTCTCACCCACATCCTCACGGCTGGCATAACGCTGCGCCAGCACCGCGCACACCATCAGCTGGATCTGATGGAACAGCATCAGCGGCAAAATCATCGCGCCAATGCCACTGCCCACAAACAGCACCTGAGCCATCGGCACGCCGGTCGCCAGGCTCTTCTTCGAACCGGCGAACAGAATGGTGATGCGGTCTTCAAGGTCAAAGCCCAGCACCTTGCCAAGGAAACGGGTGCCATACAGCACCACCGCCAACAAAATCCCGCAGACCACGAACAGCCCCGCCAGGTGCTGTGGCGATACCGTGTGCCACAGGCCCGTCACCACCGCTTCACTGAACGCGGTGTACACCACCAGCAGGATCGACCCCTGGTCCACGACCTTGAGCCAGCGCGCGTTGCGCTTGACCCATGCGCCGATCCAGCGGCGTGCGATCTGCCCGGCCACGAAGGGCACCAGCAGCTGCAGGGTGATTTTCAGTACGGCATCCAACCCCGACCCAGTGTCACCGCTGGCGCCCAGCAACATCATGACCAGCAGCGGCGTGAGGAAGATGCCCAGCAGGCTCGAAGCGGCAGCGCTGCAAATGGCGGCCGGCACGTTGCCGCGGGCCAGGGAGGTGAACGCGATGGCTGACTGCACAGTGGCCGGCAATGCACACAGGTACAGCACGCCCAGGTACAGCTCGTTGCCAACCAGCGGCACGAACAGCGGCTTGAACGCCAACCCCAGCAAGGGGAACAGTACAAAGGTGCAGGAGAACACCAACGCGTGCAGGCGCCAGTGCCCGGCCCCGGCGATGATCGCTTCGCGCGACAACTTGGCGCCGTGCAGGAAGAACAGCAGGCCGATGGCCAGGTTGGTCAGCCAGCCAAAATACACTGCACCGTCACCCGAGCAGGGCAGCACGGTGGCGATCAGCACCACCCCGAGCAACGCCAGGGTGAAATTGTCGAATAACATCCGCAAGTACTTCATCACAGGTTCCGTCTTGTCATTGTGCAAGGGCAGACGATAAGGTCTGCGGCTTTTCTTCGCTAACGCCGGAACCCCCACAGGTGTCGATGAACGGACACAACCCCACAAAGGACCTGCCCATGTTGCTCCCTCGCCTGGCCGCACTGACTGCCGCCATCACATTCGCCATGGGCCACGCAGCCGCTCAGGCTGACGACACGCTGCAAGCACGCGTCGACCCCCTCATTCGCACACTGATGCAGGAACAAGGCATTGCCGGCATGGCCGTGGCGGTGTACGCCCACGGCCAGGCGCACTATTTCAACTATGGCGTGGCCAGCAAGGCCGAGGGCACGCCGGTTACCCAAGACACCCTGTTCGAGGTCGGCTCGTTGAGCAAGACCTACACGGCTACCCTCGCCGCCCTGGCCAGCGCCGAAGGCAAACTGGACCTTCAGGCCACGGCAAAACGCTATCAGCCCGCACTGGCCGGGGTGCCACTGGGAGACGCCAGCGTGCTGGAACTGGGGGCCTACAGCGCCGATTGCCTACCGTTGCAATTCCCCGATGAAGTGCAGACGCCGCAACAGGTCGTGGACTTCTTCCGCCACTGGAAGCCTCGCGCCGCGCCGGGCACCCAGCGCTGCTATTCCAACCCGAGCCTGGGCCTGTTCGGCGATTTGGCGGCACGCGCGCAGCAGCGCCCCTTCGCGGAGCTGATGAGCCAGGGCCTGCTGGTGCAACTGGGCCTGAAACACACCTACCTGCAGGTGCCCGCCAGCGCCCAAGGGCTTTATGCCCAAGGCTACGACGCAGAAGACCGCCCGGTACGCGTCAGCCCAGGCCCTTATGCCGATGAAGCCTATGGCATCAAGACCAGCGCCAGCGACATGCTGCGCTACGTGCGCCTGCAGATGAAACCAGACGGCCTGCCCGCTGCACTGCAAAACGCCATCGCGATCACCCATAAGGGCTACTTCCAGGTCGGCGCCATGACCCAAGGCCTTGGCTGGGAGCATTACCCTTATCCGGTTGCGCTAGGCACCTTGATCGATGGCAACAGCCCTCGCCTGATCCGTGAGCCTCAGGCCACCACCCGCCTCGTCCCTGCCAGCCCTGCCCTGCGTGAGGCCTGGTACAACAAGACCGGCGCAACCAGCGGTTTTGGCGCGTACGCCGCTTTTATTCCTGCCAAAAACATGGCCGTGGTGTTGCTGGCCAACCGTAATTATCCCAACGAAGCCCGCGTGCGTGCGGCCTTCCAGATTCTTGAGGGGCTGTAAAGGCAACGGCCGGTTATACGCCGGCCTGCGCTTGGATTGTCGAACAACATGACAAAAATGTAGTGCCTAAAAATATTCACTACAAAACTGTTGACGCCGTTCATCGCGCTTGGGCATGATTGAGTCGTCTCCCCGATCGGGAGCGGTGGCAAGGGTGTTCCAGACGGCTTGCGCGGTAACGCAGGCCGTCCGTGGAGAGGGAACTGTCCAAAAGGCAGCGTGTGAAAGCCCCTGTTGCGATGCTGCTGTAGCAGCCTTGGTAGTGCGCTACACCGTGGTAGCGCCAACTGTGAAAATCACCTACGAATGGGTAATGGGGGCTTTATGATGAACTTGAACAACAATCCCACAATCGACCAATTGGCCCAGCTGTTCGCCGTGCGCAAGGACAGCCTCGACGACCATCTGCTGTGGGTCAGCCAGACCGGTGAGGTGCGTCTCGACCGCCTGCCACCGAACACCATCGAAGCTGAATTCGAAGAGCACCTGCCCAGCATGCGTGCACGCTTCAAGGTCTACCGCCGTGGCCAAGGCTACGTCGGCAAGAAGGCCGCTGCCGACACCGAGTTCGTTGGCCGCGTGCTGCAGACCCTGCAACAAGAATGGCCCGCCGCCCGTGAGCGGCAGGCAGTCAAGGTGATCGAACCGCTCAACTGAGTGGCTACCCGCACCCTCAAGCCCGGCCCCAAAAGGCCGGGCTTTTTCATGCGCGCCTGCGCGGTTGCGCCATGGCTGGCAGCGGCAAGGCGCCCGTAGCCAGTGCCCGGGCCCGCTCGACACCCCAGACCAGCGCACGGGTCATGGTCTCGCCAGGGCGCGAGGGGTAATACTCTTCCAGCACTGCCCGGCCATTGCCGGCGTATACACCGAGGAACAACTGGGTGGCGCCGAGGCGCGACAACCGCACCTGCACGTCCAGCGTGGTGCCGTCACTGAGTGCTTCATCGTGGCTGCGGCTGTGCAGTTGAGCGTCGGCCCACTGCCAATAGGTCTCTTCCCTGACTCGCATGAGCGTTCAATCTCCGTTTGCTGAAATGCCGCGCCAGAAAACCACATCTTCGCAAGCCCGGCGAGCGCAACCCAGCGATGCCATGAGCAGCGTCAACGAATGGCAATAAAAACCCCGCCGTTTGGCGGGGTTGCTGGAGCGGGATCACTTTTTCAGCGGAACCCGCGGCATGAAGCGGCCCTTCTTGGTGCGCTGCAGATGTGCAGGCTGAAGCTGTTCCGAATCATCCAGCGTCATGTTGGCGAAGCCCAGACGGAATGCCGACTGGCCGCAACGCACCTGGCTGTTGATCGGGAATGCGTCGTTCAGGTCTTCAAAAAAGGATTCGCTCATGCCCAGTCTCCCTCCAGTGGCGGTCGCGCCGGCAAGCAGATGGAATGCCTAGGTGAACGCGGCCGGTAAAAGTGAGACTAGCTGGTCATTTGCAGACTGCCTGGCCAAACGCTTTACGCCCGACCAGTGGCACATGGCCTTATTTCAGGCGGACTGCCGTGCCGGTGGCGAACACCACGACCATGCCGCCCTGCACCGATGGCATGCTGATTTCGAAATCCACACCGACTACGGCATCAGCATTCAACTGCCGTGCGCGCGCTTTCAACTCTTCGGTAGCCTGTTCGCGGGCCTCGCGCAGTGCGCTCTCCAGGGTTTGTGAGCGGCCACCGAAGAAGTCGCGGAAACGCGCGAAAAAATCCCGCACAAAGTTGATGCCCTGCACGGACTCAGAACTGACGACGCCCAGGTAGTCGGCAATCGGACGGCCTTCGAGCTGGCTGGTGGTGGAGATGATCATGAAAGTGCTCCGTTGGCCTGGCGAAAAGCGCCAATTCTAACAGAGCACTGGCAGCCCGGCGTCAGGAGACGCTGGCCGCACGTAACCGCTGGCCGATCTTCGCGCCAAACACATTCACCAGCAGCCCGACCATCACCAGCAACGCGCCCCACCCCTGCAACACGGTCAGGCGTTCCCCCAGCAACCAGGCCGAGGAGCTCAAGCCAATCACGGGGACCAACAGCGAGAACGGCGCGACCTTGCCCGCCGGGTGGCGCGACAACAGCTTGCTCCACAGGCTGTAGCCGAGCATGGTGGCGACGAATGCCAGGTACGCCAACGCCAGTACCGAGTTCCAACCGATGTTGGCCAAAGCATGGCCGATGCGCTCAGGCCCTTCCAGCCACCACGACAAAGCCAAGAATGGCAACGGTGGAATCAGCCCGCCCCAGATCACCAGTGCCACCAGGTCGACCGACCCGAAACGCCGCGTGATGATGTTGCCCACGCCCCACATCGCGCCCGCACACAGGGTCAGCAACAGCGCAAACATCGGCACATGGCCGCCGTCTTCACTGCCGATCAACGCCAACCCGCTGGCCGCCACCAGCAGCCCCAGCAGGCTGGCAAGGCGCAACCGCTCACCCAGGAACAACGCAGCGAAACCCAAGGTGAAGAATGCCTGGGATTGCAGGATCAACGACGCCAACCCCGGCGGCATACCGCTGTACATGGCCTGGAACAAGAAGGCGAACTGCCCCAAGGAGATCGTCGCGCCATAAGCGATCAGCCAGCGCCAGGGCAGCTTGGGCCGCTTCACCAGCAACACCGCTGGGAAGGCCACCAACAAGAAGCGCAACGCCCCCAGCAGCATCGGCGGCAGGCCATCCAGGCCGACCTTGATGACCACGAAGTTGACTCCCCACGCAACAATCACCACCAGGGCGATCAGCAGGTCCTTGAGCGGCATTGCGACATCCTTCTTCAGGCTTTCTAGACATAATTCGTTACAGCATAAGGCTATTCCTTTTCCAGGGACCAGCACAGTTAGGGCGCAGGGTTGCGCAACAGTGTCACTGTTGCAGTCTTCATACGCCGTGGCATTCAACCATCAGTCGCGGTAACCCGGCGCCACCCGCTCCAGCATCCGCAGTAGCGCGCCCCACGCCAGCCCCACTGCATCCGGGTCCGACAGTTCGCCCTGCTTCAAGCCCTTCAGTGGCGCATTGAACTGCTGCTCGGTACGCTCACACACGGCGGCCGGCGGCAGGATCAATTGCCCGGCACCCTGCGCCGCCAACTGGATCTCGCAGGCTTTTTCCAGGTAGTACATGCGCAGGAAGGCTTCGGCCACAGAACGCCCGGTGGTCAGCAACCCATGGTTACGCAGGATCATCACCGGCCGGTCACCCAGGTCGGCCACCAAGCGCTGTTGCTCATCCAGGTCCAGGGCGATGCCTTCGTAATCGTGGTAGGCAACCTTGCCATGAAACTCCATGGACATCTGGTTGACCGGCAGCAGGCCACATTCCAGTGCCGCCACCGCACACCCGGCCCGGGTGTGGGTGTGCAGCACACAGTGGGCGTCTTCGCGAGCCGCATGAATAGCACTGTGGATGACGAACCCGGCCGGGTTGACCGGGTGTGGGGTCCCCTCGACTGGCTGCCCATGCAAGTCGATCTTCACCAGGCTGGAGGCTGTGATCTCGTCGAACAGCAAGCCGTAGGGGTTGATCAGAAAGTGGTGCTCCGGCCCAGGCACGCGTAGCGAGATGTGCGTGAAGATCAGGTCGCTCATGCGAAAGTGAGCGACCAGGCGGTAGCAGGCCGCCAGCTCCTGACGCAGGGTCTGTTCGGTAGGGGTCATTTCTCGTTCATCCTGTTAGAAAGGCAGCTGTGAACACTAGGCTATTTCGTAGCCCAGGCATTGAATCGCTGCTCCAGCTCTTCGCCATGGTCGACCCAGAACTCCACGTTCATCGCCAGCGCCCCCTGCAGGTTCTGTGGCGAGGTCGGCACCCAGCCGGCCAGCCCCGGGGCGAGCCTGGCCGCTGCCTGGGTGTTGGTCGGTCCATAGGGGATCTGTTCGACGTAACGCACCTGGGTATCAGGCTGATTGGCATAGGCGATCAGCCGCTTGGCCTGATCGACATGCCGCGAGCCCTTGATGATCGCCCAATAGTCCATGCCATACAGGCTGCCCGGCCAGACCAATGCCAGCGGGCTGCCCTGCTGCGCCGCCACCGCGATGCGGCCACTGTAGGTAGACGTCATCACCACATCACCGGCGGTCAGCCACTGGGCCGGCTGGGCACCCGCGTCCCACCACTGGATATAGGGCTTGAGCTCAGTGAGTTTGGCAAACGCGCGGTCGACCCCGGCTGGCGTTGACAGCACCGTGTACACGTCCTCGACCTTGACCCCATCAGCCAGCAAGGCGAACTCCAGGTTGTACACCGCACGCTTGCGCAGGCCACGTTTGCCTGGGTACTTGCTGACGTCCCAGAAGTCTGCCCATGAAGCGGGGGCTTGAGCCAGCTTGTTGCGGTCGTAGGCAATCGCCACGCTCCACACCAGGGCGGCAGAACCGCAGTCCTGCGCGGCATCCGGTATCAGCTCGGCAGCATGGCCCAGGCGCTGCCAGTCCAGCCGTTCATAGATGCCCTCCTCACAGCCGCGCATCAGGTCGGGCCCCTCGATCTGCACCACGTCCCAATCGACGTTGCCGGTATCGGCCATGACCTGGATGCGGGCCATTTCGCCGTTGTATTCGCTCTGGATCAACTTGCTGCCGTCCTGGGCACTGAAAGGCTTGAAGATCGCCTCGTCCTGGGCTTTCTGACCGGCGCCGCCATAGCCGACCACGACCATCTGCGGCGCAGCGTGCGCACTGCCCAAGCCAAGGGCCAGAAGCGCTGCGCAAAGGTGGGTTCTGCGAGGGAATGCATGCATCGAGGTTTCCTCCTGCCGGTGCCCAAGGGCCCGATTTCTTGTTGTTGTGAGGTCACGCCCTCATCAGTGAGGGTGAAGAAAACCTAGCCGCGCACCAGTAAAAAAACAAGTTGATTTTTTACTGGCGGTACACTTTCATAAACAAAACAAGAACAACACCGCACCGGAGCCGCCCGTATGCAAACTGCCTTTCCCCACCTGTTCGAAACCTTGCAGATTCGCGGCAAACGGTTGAAGAACCGCATCATGTCCACGGGCCACGACACGTGCCTGCCCACCGACAACCTGGTCAACGACAAGCTCATCGCTTACCAGCGTGACCGCGCTGCCGGTGGGGTTGGTCTGATCGTGCTGCAGGTGGCCGGTGTGCATGACAGCGCCCGCTACACCTCCCACGTGCTGATGGCCACCGACGATGCCTGCATCGACGGCTACCGGCGCCTGGCCGAGGCCTGCCATGAACACGGCACCGTGGTGCTGTCGCAGCTGTTTCACCCGGGGCGGGAGATCATGGAATCTGCCGACGGCTTGCTGGCAGTGGCCTATTCGGCCTCGTCAGTGCCCAACGAGCGCTTCCGGGTGATGCCGCGCGCGCTGGACCAGCCGATGATCGATGACATCATCCAGGGCTATGCCAGCGCCGCCCGCCGCCTGCACCAGGCGGGGCTGGATGGCGTCGAAGTGGTCGCCAGCCATGGTTACCTGCCTGCGCAGTTTCTCAATCCGCGGGTCAACCTGCGCACCGATGGTTACAACGGCGGCCTGGAGCAGCGCCTGAGGTTTCTGCGCGAAGTGTTGGCGGCGGTGCGCGCCGCCACCGACGAACACTTCATCGTCGGCCTGCGCATCAGCGCCGACGAGCGTGACAGTGAAGGCCTGAGCGAAGACGAGTCGCTGGCGGCCGCCGAAGCGTTGCAAAGCCAGCTCGACTACCTGCACATCGTCGCCGGCACCTCGGCGTCCCTGGGGGGCGCGGTGCATATCGTCCCGCCCATGGCCATCGAGCCGGCCTACCTGGCGCGCGAAGCCGGCACGTTCAAGCAGCGCCTGGCCATTCCGTTGTTCGTTACTGGGCGCATCAACCAACCCCAAGAGGCCGAGCTGATCCTGGCGCGTGGCCAGGCCGACGTGTGTGGCATGACCCGCGCACTGATCTGCGACCCGCTGATGCCGACCAAGACCGAGCATGGCCGGGTTGAGGACGTGCGCGCCTGCATTGCCTGCAACCAGGCATGCATCGGGCATTTTCACCGCGGCCTGGCGATTTCCTGCATTCAGCGCCCAGAAACCGGCCGCGAACTGCAGTACGGCCAGATGACGCCCACCCCAGCCACCAAGCGCATCCTGGTTGCAGGCGGCGGCCCCGCAGGCATGAAGGCGGCCGCCGTCGCCGCCGCGCGCGGCCACCACGTCACCCTGTATGAGGCCGGCCCACAACTGGGTGGCCAGGTGCTGCTGGCGCAACTGCTACCCCGGCGCAGCGAATTCGGCGGCGCCAGCACCAACCTGCAACGGGAAATGGCCTTGGCCGGCGTGGAGGTGGTGCGCAACACGCGGGTCGACCGCGCACTGGTCGAGCGCGAGCGGCCTGACCTGGTGATTGCCGCCACCGGCGCCACGCCCTACTGGCCGGCATTCGAACGCGCCGGCGAACTGCAGGTAGTGGATGCCTGGCAAATCCTGCGCAACGAGGTCACCCCAGGGCGCTCGGTCCTGGTCATCGACTGGCGTTGCGACTGGATCGGCCCGGGTATCGCCGAACGCCTGACGCGCGAAGGGCATCAGGTGCAATTGGCGGTGAACGGCACCCACTGCGGCGAGAACCTGCCGCTGTACGTGCGCGATCAACTGGCTGGCGAGCTGCACCGCCTGGGTATTCCCATCACGCCCTACGCCCGCCTCTATGGCTGCGACGACAACAGCGTGTACTTGCAGCACACGGCCAGCGGCGAACCGATGATCTTCGAAGGCATCGACACCTTGGTGCTGTGCCTGGGCCACCAGCCAAACGACACCTTGGCGACGGAGCTGGCCGGCCTGGTCGAAGTTCGGCGCATCGGCGACTGCCTGGCACCGCGTACCGCCGAGGAGGCAATTCACGATGGCCTGACGGTTGCCTGGGCGCTCTGAGGCTGTACATACTGCCGTTTTCCGACGGACCGACGTGCATGAGCCAACTCCCGCAGCCCCCCTCCGCCACCGACGACGGCAGCGCCGCGCCGCAGTTTCTGGGAACCCGCATCCGCGGCCTGCGCAAGCGCCGCGGCATGACCCTGGCGGAGTTGGCCACACAGAGCGAGCTGACGGCCGGCTACATCAGCCAGTTGGAGCGCAACCTCTCTTACCCGTCGATCCCGGCACTGTTCAACATCGCCCGCAGCCTGGGTGTGACCATCCAGTGGTTTTTTGCCAGCGAGGCCAGCACTGCGCCAGAGGACCAGGGCTACGTGGTACGCCGTAACAGCCGCCTCAGCGTGCATTATGAGGACGGCATCGTCGACCAACTGCTGACACCCCAGCCCAACCGCGAGCTGGAGATGCTTCACTCGCGCTTTCCACCGGGCACCTACAGCCAGCAGAGCTACAGCCACGACGGTGAAGAGGCAGGGTATATTCTCAGCGGCAGTTTTGAACTGTGGGTGGGCGAGCGCTATTTTCAACTGGGCGAAGGCGACAGTTTCAGCTACTCCAGCCAGGAGCCGCATCGCTATGGCAACCCAGGGGACGTGGATGCTGTGGTGATCTGGGTGATCACGCCACCGACCTTTTGAGCCCGCCAAGCGGTCACTTTTGATCAGGCCATCCGCCAATGACTGAACACGCCCACCAGCTTGAGCCTGCGCTGCAACCGGTCGACCACCCTCGCGTCGTGGTCTTCGTCGCCTATCCGCACATGGGCCTGCTCGACCTCACGGGCGCCCAGACGGTGTTCTGGGCCGCCACCAAGGCCATGGCCGAACGCGGCCGACCAGGCTATCGGGTACACACCGCCAGCCTTGACGGCGGCCTGCAGCAAACCGCTGAAGGCCTGGTGGTGGCGACAGAAACCTTGGACACCGTGATGGCACAGGTTGTCGACACGCTGATCGTACCCGGCGCCCCGGACATCATCCGCACCCTCCCCGACCACGCGCCGCTGGTGGCCTGGCTGCGCCGCGCCGCCGTGCAGGCCAGGCGCACAGCCTCGGTGTGCAGCGGCACATTTCTGCTGGCCAGCGCCGGTTTGCTCGATGGGCGCCGCGCCGCCACCCACTGGGCCATGTGCGAGGTACTGCGCCGCGACTTCCCGGCGGTGCAGGTAGACCACGAGTCGATCTTCGTTCAGCAAGGCGCGGTGTGGACCTCGGCCGGGGTCAGCGCCGGCATCGACATGGCCCTCGCCCTGGTCGAACTGGACTGCGGCCGTGAAGTGGCGATGCAGGTGGCACGCGAGTTGGTGGTCTTTCTCAAGCGGCCTGGCGGCCAGGCGCAATTCAGTGAGCTGCTCAAGCTGCAGGGGCGCGATTGCAGCGAGTTCGAAGCCCTGCACCTCTGGCTCAACGAACACTTGGGCGACCCACGGCTGAGCGTCGAACACCTGGCCGAACAGGCGCACATGAGCCTGCGTAACTTCACCCGGGTGTACAAGCTCAAGACCGGCCGCACACCGGCCAAAGCCATTGAAGTGTTCCGCCTGGAAGCCGCGCGGCGCCTGCTGGAAAGCGCCGACAGCCACATCGAGCAGGTCGCGCGCCAGTGCGGTTTCGGCAACGAAGAACGCATGCGCCTGGCCTTCCAGCGTCATCTGGCGGTAACACCGCGTGACTACCGCGCCCGTTTTGCACGCTCTGTTTCGTTGGCCGAAATTCAGGGTTCTTTGGCCTAGGGCGTTACGCTCGTCGCTCGTAACATCGGTCTCCTCAAACACGGGCTACCTTGGTTACCCGGACATTCCAGGAGCACAACGATGAAGAATATCCTGATCATTGGCGCGGGCTTTGCCGGCCTCTGGAGCGCTCTGAGCGCCATACGCCAGCTGGACTTGAACGGTCGCAATGATGTCGAGGTGACGCTGCTCGCGCCCCAGGCCGAACTGCATGTACGCCCGCGCTTCTACGAACCTGAAGTACATACGATGGCCGCGCCGCTGGAAGCGCTGTTTGAGGCGGTGAACGTGCGCTTTGTGCAAGGCACGGCCTTCCACATCGACGAAGCCGCCAGGCGCGTGCGCTATCGCACGCAAAGCGGTACCGAGTGCGAGCTGGGTTATGACCGCCTGATCATGGCCTGCGGCAGTGTGCTCAACCGGCCGGACATGGTCGGCATCGAGCATGTTTTCGATGTCGACAAGATCGACAGCGCGGCGCGCCTGGAGGCGCACCTCAAGTCCCTGGCTAGCCTGCCGGACACACCTGCCCGCAACACCGTGGTGGTGGCCGGGGGTGGCTTCACCGGCATCGAGACTGCCACCGAGTTGCCGGCGCGCTTGCGCAACATCCTCGGTGAACAGGCCACACTGCGTGTGGTGGTCATCGACCGTGGCGCCAGGATCGGCGCAGCCTTGGGTGATGGCATCCGCCCCGCGATCGAGCAGGCATCCGAGGCTTTGGGGGTGGAATGGATCTGCGGCGCAACCGTGGCCTCGGTGGACCCCGACGGCGTCCTGCTGGATAACGGCCAGCGCATCGATGCCAATACCGTGATCTGGACGGTGGGGTTCAAGGCCAACCCGTTGACCGAGCAGATCAGCGGTGACCGGGACCGCCAAGGCCGGCTGCACGTGGACGGCAACCTCAAGGTCAAGGGTAACGACGCGGTCTACGCGGCAGGTGACGTTGCATATGCCGCCTGCGACGAAGCTGGCAACTATGCGGTAATGTCTTGCCAGCATGCGATCCCGCTGGGCCGCTACGCCGGCAACAATGCCGTGGCCGAATTGATCGGCGTGGCACCGATGACCTACAGCCAGCCCAAGTACGTCACCTGCCTCGACCTGGGCGCCTGGGGCGCAGTGTATACCGAAGGTTGGGAGCGCAAGGTGTCGCCACCGGAAGACAAGGCAGAAGCCAAGGTGCTCAAATCGCAGATCAACACGGTCTGGATCTACCCACCGGCCGCGAACGATCGTGCGGCGGCGCTGGCGGCGGCTGACCCGACGATACCGGTCGCCTGACACAGCCGAATTGCCGGCAAGCCGGCTCCCACAGGTACAGCGCCAGAACTGAGGTTGGCGCTATCTCTGTGGGAGCCGGCTTGCCGGCGATGGGGCGCAAGGCGCCCCCTTTTACTGCAATCAGGCAGCAGCGAACAGCTCGTTGGCGATCTGGGCCTGTGCGGCGTCGATGGCCTGGCTGCGGTGCTCTGGGCCGTAGGCCAGACCATGGGCGCGTACGATTTCCAGGTCGGTGACACCGATAAAGCCCAGGAACACCTTGAGGAAGTCTTCATGGCCGGCACCCGTCGGCTGGCCAGCGTGCAGGCCACCGGCGGTGGATACCAGGATCACCTTCTTGTTACCGCACAGGCCTTCTGGGCCGGCTTCGGTGTAGCGGAAGGTCTTGCCGGCAACGGCTACGCGGTCAATCCAGGCCTTGAGCTGGGTCGGCACGGTGAAGTTGTACATCGGCGCACCCATCACAACGGCGTCGGCGGCGAGGAATTCTTCCAGGGTTTCGGCGCTCAGCTTGGCTTCGAAGGCCTGGGCCGCGTCGCGCATGTCTTCAGCGGTACCGGCGGCCACCAAGGTAGCAGCGGAGAAGTGGGCGATGGCGTCGGCAGCCAGGTCGCGGTAGACCACTTCCAGGCTTGGGTCGGTGGCTTTCCAGGCTTCGACCACTTCGCGGCTCAGCTGGCGGGAGGCGGAATTGTCGCCCAGGATGCTCGAATCGATGTGCAACAGTTTCATGGGACTCTCCTGTAATGAAGACCGCGGCATTGGGCGATCACGATGGGGAGAATCCTACCGGGATGACGAATAGCTGATAAGCAGGCAAAAATGCGTTAGTTTGTCCCACAGATGGAACAGTGAGACATTCCCATGCAAGACCTCAACGACCTCTTCTACTTCGCACGCGTGGTCGAAGCCGGCGGTTTCGCCGCTGCCGGGCGCCAGCTGGGCATCCCTAAATCACGCCTGTCACGGCGCATCGCCGAGCTGGAAGAGCGCCTGGGCACACGCCTGCTGCAGCGCACCACGCGGCAATTGAAGCTGACCGCCGTGGGCGAGCGCTACCTGCACCACTGCCAGGCCATGCTGCTGGAGGCAGAAGCCGCCGACGAGGCCGTCGCCAGCATGAGCAGCGAACCACGCGGGCGGCTGCGGGTGTCCTGCCCGGTAGCACTGGCACATGCCTTTCTGCCGGACGTGATCAGCCGTTTTCTCGCACAGTACCCACTGGTGCAACTGGACATGGTCCTGCTCAACCGCCGGGTCGACCTGATTTCCGAAGGCATCGACGTGGCCTTGCGCGTGCGTGATCTGGGCGACGAAGACCCGGCCCTGGTTACCCGCCGGCTGCGCCAGGCGCAAATGCAACTGGTCGCCGCTCCAGGCTTTGCTGACCACATTCGCGAGCCCGCCGAGCTGGCCTCATTGCCGGTGCTGGGCGCGGCCGAAGCTGACCGGCTGGTACACTTTCGCCTGCTCGGCCCGAATGGACGCCAACAGGACATCGCCCTGGAGCCACGCTTGGCCATCGATGATTTCGTGGTGCGCAATGCCGCGGTCCGTGCCGGGTTGGGCTTCACTGCGCTACCCAGTATGTTCTGCGAAGAGGAACTGGAACGTGGCGAGCTGGTGCGGCTGCTGCCGGACTGGTCATTGCCGGGGGGGTATCTGCAGGCGGTGTACCCTCACCGCCGCGGTGTGTTGCCGGCCGTACGGGTATGGATTGATCATCTGGCAGCGTCGTTCGAGGCCTGTGGGGAGCGTTATGTCTAAGCAGAAAATGACCGAAGCCCAAGTGGCGGACTTTTGCCTGAGCCTGCCCGGTGCGCGGGAGGACTATAAATGGGGCGGTATCCGGGTGTTTTCGGTCGCAGGCAACAAGATGTTCGCGGTGCTGGACCTGGCGGGCGCAGGGTTATCGTTCAAGGTCGCCGATGAGCTGTTTCTGGGCTACTGCGACCGCCCCGGCGTGCGTCCCGCGCCCTACCTGGCCCGGGCGCGGTGGGTCAGCATGGCGCCGCCTTACCCCATGGGGCGCGACGAGCTGTGTGACCTGCTGCAGCGTTCGCACCAATTGGTGGTGCGAAAGCTGGCGAAGCGGTTGCAGGTGGGCTTGTTGATCTGATGATCAGATGGCGGAGAGCAGGTGGCGCCCCAAAAACAGGTAGTCCACCCAGAACACCTGATGCAGCAACACAATCCCCCAGAACACCAGCTGATACGACAGCTTGCGCGTCTTGTGCCGGAACATCTGCTGGGCAACCAGCGCCCCCGGCCAGCCGCCACACAGCTCGCTGGCATGCAGCACGTTTTCTGGCGTGCGCCAGGCCTGGCTGCGTGCCTGTTGTTTGTCCTGCCAGTACAGCAGCAGGCTGATCAGGCTTACCGCCGGGTAGAGCGCCAACGGCACCCAGGACTGGTCGGTCCAGGCCATCTGCGCCGCCCCCAGCCCCGGCAACAGGCACAGCGCGCCCAACACCAGCAGTTTCAGGCGTACATGACGTACGCCCTCCTCGCTTTGAGCTTTGGCCATATCAACCGTGCGCCGTCGACCAGTCGACCCAACCGAACTGCCAGGTCGCCAGGATCAACAGGCCAAAGGCAATGCGGTACCAGGCGAACGCCGCATAGCTGTGGTTGGCGATGAACTTGAGCAACGCGCGCACAGCGATCATGGCGAAGATGAACGAGGTCACGAAGCCGATGGCGAACACCGGCAAGTCGCTTGGCTGGAACAGGTCACGGTACTTGTAGCCCGAGTACACCGCTGCACCGACCATGGTCGGCATCGCCAGGAAGAACGAGAACTCGGTCGCGGCCTTGCGCGACAGCCCGAACAGCAGGCCGCCAATGATGGTCGAGCCAGAACGCGAGGTACCCGGAATCATGGCCAGGCACTGGACGAAACCAATTTTCAAGGCATGGCTCCAGCGCATCTCGTCAACGTGGTCGACCTCCACGCGGTGCTCACGGCGCTCGGCCCAGAGCATGATCACGCCGCCCACCACCAAGGCCGCAGCCACGGTGATCGGGTTGAACAGGTATTCGTGAATCAGGTCGGCGAACAGCACGCCCAACACCACCGCCGGCATGAACGCCAGCAGCAGGTTACCCGTAAAGCGCCGCGCCGTAGGCTGGGTGGTGAGCCCAAAGACCACGTCGAGTATCTTGCGTCGGAATTCCCACACCACCGCCAGGATGGCGGCAAGCTGGATGATGATGTTGAACGCCATGGCCCGTTCGCCACCAAAGCCGATGAGGTCGGCGACGATGATCTGGTGCCCGGTGCTGGAGATCGGCAAGAACTCCGTCAACCCTTCGACCACGCCTAAGATGATTGCCTGAAAGGCAGTCCAAAAATCCATCATTCCCCCGATGGAGCGCTGCTGCTGCAGGCCCCTTGTTCTTGATTTACTTGAAGTTGCCGCACACGGCCCGGCAGTTTTACAGCGACTGTTGGGCGTAACGCCAGTGGAAAAGTTCACGCCCCCTAAAGGTTTCATCTTGCGCGGCCGAAATCCTATCAAAGCCGCTTTGCAATGGCTTGCTCCGTTGCTGCAGACTACGACCAGACTAGCACTTAGCCATTAGTCGAGTGGGGGCTTGTCGCAAAGCATGCTTGGATGCACCTGAATAACAAGAACAAGGCGGGAGTGCCTGGATGAAAACCCTGAGATCGATGTCGATCAGCCGTCGTCTGTGGCTGATTCTGCTGGTGGCAGTGGCGATGCTGGTAGTACTGGGCCTGCTGATGCTGCGCCAGATCCATGGCGACCTGTATCACGCCAAGGCGGAAAAGACCCGCCACGTGGTGCAGACCGCAGCCGGTGTGCTGGCCTATTACCAAGGCCTGGAGGCGGCCGGCACGCTGAGCCGCGATGCCGCCCAGCAACAGGCGTTGCAGGTGGTGCGCGCCCTACGTTACGACCACGACGACTACTTCTGGATCAACGACCTGGGGCCGAAGATGATCATGCATCCGGCAAACCCCAAGCTCGACGGCCAGGACCTGTCTGCCATTCGCGACCCCGACGGTTTTGCCGTGTTCAACGAAATGGTCAACCTCGCCCGCAGCCAGGGCGCCGGCCCGGTCAACTATCGCTGGCCCAAACCCGGCGCCAGTGAACCGGTGGCCAAAACCTCCTATATACAGCTGTTCAAGCCGTGGGGCTGGGTTATCGGCTCAGGCGTTTACATCGATGACGTGCAGGCCGAATTTGCCCGGCAATTGCGCGACGCCTCGCTAGTCGGCCTGGGCATTGCGCTGCTGATGGCGCTGGTGGTCATGCTGATTGCCCGCAGTATCGCCCGCCCCTTGCAGGAGGCCGTGCAGGCCATGGGCACAATCGCCAGTGGCGAAAGCGACCTGACCCGACGCCTGGACACCCACGGCCGAGATGAAATCACGCACTTGGGTGAACACTTCAACCGCTTCAACGGCAAGCTTCAGGGCGTGGTCGGCCAGCTACAGGGCGCCGCCCATGACCTGGCCAGGTCCGCCGGCCATGTCGGTGACAACGCCGGGGCAGCGCAACAGCACAGTGCCCAGCAATCCCAACAGATGGAGCAGGTGGCCACGGCCGTCAACGAAGTCACCTACGCCGTGCAGGATGTGGCCAAGACGGCCGAGCAGGCCGCCGGGGAAATGCGCGCGGCGCAGCAACAAGTGCAGCACGGCCAGCAGGCCATTCATGGCAGCCTGGAACAGATCGATCGGCTGTCGGCGACCATCGACCAGGCTGTTCATGTGATTCGCGACCTGGCCGGGCACAGCACGCGCATTGGGGGTGTGCTGGACGTGATCCGCTCCATCGCCGAGCAGACCAACCTGCTCGCCCTCAACGCGGCCATCGAAGCGGCACGCGCCGGTGAACAGGGCCGTGGCTTTGCGGTGGTCGCCGACGAGGTTCGCCTGCTGGCCCAGCGCACCGCTCAGTCCACGGCCGAAATCCATACCATGATCGAGCACCTGCAAGGCCAGTCGGACGCGGCAGTACGGGCTATCGACACCAGCAGCGAGGCTTCGCGCCAGACTATCGAGCAGGCCCGCGAGGCCGGTGCCAGCCTGGATGCCATCAGCCAGGTGCTGCATAACCTGACCGCGCTCAACGCGTCCATCGCCAGTGCCACCTTGCAGCAATCGCATGTGGTCGAAGAGATCAACCGCAACGTGCTGGATACCGCCGGCTTGTCCCAGCAGACCGCCGAGGCGGCGCGCCAGTCGAGTGATGCAGGCGTGGCGCTGGGGCGGTTGAGTGAGGAACTGGAGCAACTGTTGCGGCAGT
Organism: Pseudomonas sp. DCB_AW; assembly: GCF_026240895.1. NCBI lineage: Bacteria > Pseudomonadati > Pseudomonadota > Gammaproteobacteria > Pseudomonadales > Pseudomonadaceae > Pseudomonas > Pseudomonas sp. DCB_AW. The sequence goes on along the minus strand of NZ_JAPFCE010000006.1, from coordinate 113,080 downwards.
TCCGCGTGTAGCCCCCTGTAGGCGCGGCCTTATTGCCACGCAGGCCGCGCCTACACCCGTACTACTCCTTCTATTATCGACAAGCTACAATCGCGCCCCTCTTATCGCCTCTCCAAGGATCGCCGATGTCCGGCCTTGAACTCATCGCCGCCGTACTCGGCGTCACCGCTGTCTGGCTCACCGTCAAGCAGAACGCCTGGTGCTGGCCGATCGGGCTGGTCATGGTGTTGATCTATGGCTGGCTGTTCTTCGAGGTGAAGCTGTACTCGGGTATGTTGCTGCAAGTGGCCTACGCCCTGTTGCAGCTGTACGGCTGGTGGCAATGGAAGCGCCCAGGCCGTGCGCACGATGCCCGCCAGGTGACACGCCTGCACACGCGCGCGCTGTGCACCGGGCTCGCACTCGGCGCACTGCTCAGCACGGCCCTGGGTGCAGCCATGGCCAACTGGACCGATGCCGCCCTGCCCTGGCTCGACGCCACGCTGACCGGCTTCAGCCTGGTCGCGCAACTGTGGATGGCACAGAAACGCCTGCAATGCTGGCCATTGTGGTTTGTGGTAGACATCGTCTATGTCGGCCAATACCTGCATCAGCAACTGTATTTCACCGCAGGCTTCTTCGCGGTGCTCACGCTGATCGCCATACGTGGCTGGCTGGAATGGCGCCGTGACCCCGCGCTGGTGCAAGCATGAAGGTGCTGGTGCTGTGCGGGCCGGAATCCAGCGGCAAGAGCTGGCTAAGTGGCGTGCTGCAGGCGCATTTCGGTGGCGTGGTGGTCGCTGAATACGTGCGCCACTTCATCGACCAGGAATGCCGCGACACCTGCTACGCCGACATCCCCACCATCGCCCAGGGCCAGCTCGAGTGGGAAGACCGCGCCCGCGCGCAAGCGCCCGAACTGTTGATACTCGACACCCACCTGCTCAGCAACATGCTTTGGAGCCGCGCCCTGTTCGACGACTGCCCGGCCTGGCTGGAACACGCCTTGCTTACTCGGCACTACGACCTGCACTTGTTACTGAGCCCTCAAGGCGTGGACTGGGTTGCCGATGGCCAGCGTTGCCACCCCGACCTGAACGACCGTCAGCGCTTTTTCGACGACAGCCTGCAGTGGCTGCAACGCCATCAACAAGCGCTATTAGTGATTGATGGCAATTGGCCGCAACGCCAGTTGCGGGCCTTGCAAGCAGTCGCTACGCTGCTTGATAGCGATGCGCCAGCCTGCCCCACCGAGTGTTAAGCCACTGACACACCCTGGTGGGTGATAGTCCCCGCAAATGCGGGGGTTGCCCCTGTTCCGGGGGCAGTGTCAACCTCGTGAAACACCCCTGCAAAAATCCCTCCAGGCACGGCCTGTGCTGGCTTTGCCAGTGGCTGGCCAAATGCTCTGTTTCAGCGGTGATACAAAAAAAGCCGCTCTTCTTCAGCTTTTCTTCCCAACGTGTTGATTCCATAGCATTAACTGAAAGCGGCACACCTTCTGCTCTCTTCTTCGCAACGCTGAATAGGGCCAGCGCTCAAAAGAAGGAATTGCCATCGTGGGGAATCTTGATAAAGGCATTTATCGGCTCCTGCTGGTCAGTAGCATCGTCGGATCGGGTTTGAGCCTGCCTGCCCAGGCCGAGAATGGGATCATCACCATTACCCGCGATGTGCAAACGCGCAACGCGACCATCCCGCCGCTGATTCCTGACCCCAGCCCGACCACCGTCAACGCCAACCCGTCCGCGCAGATTCTCAAGCAAACCCATGAGCTGAGCGACGGCGACTTTGCCAACATCAGCAGCGGTGCCGGCATCAGCGCCCTGGTCACGCAACAGACCAACACCATTGGCGGCAACGTCACTAACCAGACGCAACTGCCCAACCTCGCCGCCGGGCGCGGCTCAGGTTCAGGCAACGGCATCTCCAACATGGTCAACTCAAGCGTGCAACGCGGCCTGGCCCCCTTGCAAATCCTGACGGGAGGCAAGTGAGATGAGGCATACGCTGCTGATCCTGGCCACGCTCTGCAGTGCGCCGGCCTTTGCCCAATCCCCCGTGATCAACAACGCCAACATCGACGATTCGGGCAGCCAATACCAGGGCAACCTCACCGTCAACCAGGCAGCCGGCGACCTGCAGCAGCAGGCTAACGCCCGCGCCATCGCCGTGGGCCATGAGGCCAGCGCCACCACCCAGATACGCCAGCGGCTCGGCACCGCAGTCGACCGCAACATGGATGCCACCGCCAGCATCCAGGGCAATGCTTTCAGCCAAGGCAGCGGCGCCCTGGGCGTCAACCAGAGCGCCGGTGCCAGCACCCAGCAAGCCAACGCACTGCGCATCAGCCTCAGTACTCAACCGCAAAGCATCGACGACAGCGTCCTCATGCAACAGAACGTGGCGCTGCTCAACAACTCCGATCCAGCTGACACCGCACCCGGCCATCGCCAGGTCACGACCAGTGACCAGGCATTCACCGGTAGCCGTGGGGTGATTCAGGTGAATCAGAGTGCCGGGGTGGGAAACCGAATGGCCAACACCTTGAGCATACGGGTCGCGGATTGACCCAAACAGTTAAGAACAACACTTAACCTAAATAAAGTACGGAGAATCACCATGAAACCCTCGATGGCAATCAAGCCTCTGGTTTTCGCAATTGCTGCGGTCATGGCTGTTGCTGTACAAGCTGGGCAAAACGATCGGCGTAATGACCATCACAATGGCCACCACAACAATGGTCAGCACACGCCTCCACCCACCAAGATCCCGGTGTACGCCACCGCCAATGCCATAGATAGCCAGCGCAGCACCGGCAATACCGTCACCAACCAAGGCACCATCAACGAAGCCGAGATGAGCAGCTCGGCCACCGGTGCCAGCGGCAACGTCGGGGTCAACGTGGCGGCCGGTAACGGCAACCAACAAGACAACGCCGCTGCCATCGCCAACGCAGCGTCCGACTCGAGCCTGGACAACAGCTTCGTGTTCGGCACCGCCGAAGCCACTGCGGACGTTCGCCAGTTCAGCAACAACAACCGGGTCGACAACTGGTCTACCCAATCGTCTGCGGTGATGAGCGGTTCGGGTGACGGCTCCTCCGGTAACGTGGGCGTCAACATTGCTGGCGGCGACCTCAACCAACAGAAAAACACCATGGCGATCGCCAACACCAATGCGCCATTGGGTAATGCCACCGCAACCGCCTCTGCCGACCAGAACGGCCCAGGCCTGACCGTGCACAACAACGCGGACCGCACCTACCGTGTGGATACGCTGACCTTCACCACGTCGGCCAGCGGCTCGAGCTCTCGCGATGGCTCGTTCACCTCCAGCGATGACCGCAGCTCGTCCTCGAGCTTCAGCGTGGCGGGCGCCCAAAGCGCCAGCAACAATGGCTCCAGCTCCTGGAACTCCAGTGGCTCGGCCAGTTCGAACGCCAGCGGCTCCAACAGCTCCAACGCCAGCGGGTCGAACAGCGCCACTGCCAGCGGCTCCAATAGCTGGAACGCCAGCGGCTCTGCCAGCGGCAACGCCAGCTCGTCCAGCAGTGCCAGCCTGAACGCTACCCTGGCTGCTGCCGCCGATGCGACGCGCACTGTGACCACCGACGATGGCCGTCGTGAACGCACCCGTACCGACAGCTTCGATGCTTCGCTCAATGCGTCGCTCGATGCTTCGATCGACAAGTCGCATGAAAGCGCCTACGACTCGTCGTTCGAAAAAGCGTTCGACTCCTCCTACGACAAGACCCGCAACTCTTCGTACGACAAGTCTCGCGACTCTTCGTACGAGAAGTCCCGCGACTCTTCGTATGAGAAAGCCCACGATTCTTCTTACGCAAACGCTTCGGAGTCTGCGTACGAAAAATCGGGCGAAAAAGCCAATCAATCGTCTAACGACGTGTCGAAAAGCTTCAGCGAAAGCAGCTCGTATGACCTGAGCAACACCGTGTCCTTCCAAGTGCTGACCCCAACCGGCTGGGCCAACCCTGTGACCAACACTGCAACCCTGAGCGGTTCGGTGAATGGCGGCAGCGGCAACCTGGGCGTCAACGTGGCAGCCGGTGTGGGCAACCAGCAAAGCAACTCGCTGGCCATCTCCAACACCTCGTTCTAACGGCTGTAGCCTCGAGGCCCCCTACGGGGGGCCTTTTTCAACCAGAACAAGAAGGCACCCGATCATGCGTATTTTCGCCTTGGCGTTTTTGCTGTGCCTGGCCAGCGTGAGCGAAGCTGCACAAATGCCGTTGTCCGTGCTGCCCGGTGGCGCGGTGGTGTTCAAACCCATCCAGAGTGTGCGCGAGCGCAAGTTCGCCGACCTGGTGCAACAAAAAACCGACTTCAGTTGTGGCGCCGCGGCGCTGGCCACCATCCTGCGCCAGGCCTACTGGCTGGACGTGGACGAACAACACATCATCGAAGGCATGCTGGCGCACGCCGATCAAGACCTGGTGCGCACGCAGGGCTTCTCCATGCTCGACATGAAACGCTACGTGGAAAGCCTGGGCATGCGCGCCCGTGGGTACCGGGTAGCACCCGAAACCCTGACCAGCGTGCGTATCCCGGTCGTGGTGCTGATGGACATCCGTGGCTACAAGCACTTTGTGGTCATGCAAAAGGTCGACAACGGCTGGGTGTACATCGGTGACCCTGTGCTGGGCCACAAACGCTTCAAGGTCGAGGACTTCCTCAAAGGCTGGAACGGCATCATCTTCGCCGTGATCGGCCAGGGTTATGACAAGGGCAATGCCCTGCTCGACCCGCCTCTGCCACTGACTGCCAAGGGCCGCGTCAATAACTTCACCCCGGTGCAGGACGCAGAGCTGCTGGATTTCGGCTTCATCAAAAGCGACTTTTTCTAACGGTTCTTCTAACGATAGGGAGCACGACGCTCCGGGAGCATCCAATGAAGATTCCATTCTGGCTAGCCGTGGCATGCCTGGCCGCCAGCCTACCGACCCACGCACAGCCGCTCACCCCCATCGAACTGAAGGATCAGGAGTTGGCGAACCTGCGCGGGCGCTACGTGATGCCGGGGCGGATCGTCAGCTTCGGCATCGTCATGACCAGCACCTGGCAGAACGCCAAGGGCGACGTGATCGGGGCATCGTCGACGCTGCAAGTACAGCAAAACACCATCAAACCGCAGTTCTATGTGTCGATGATCGACGAAAAAGGCACCAGTGCGGCTCATTCGCAAAGTGCCAGCCCTGCGCCCGGCACCGGTGCGGTAAGCGGCGGCAGCGGCCTGAACACCACCGAAGGGGTGACCCAGGTGGTGCGTGCGGCGGGCGACAACAACACCGCCTATAACAATGTCGACATCAACGTCACCAAGGCCAACCAGGCGCCCGTGGCCCAGCCGCAGGGCCAGGCACTGACCGCAGGCTCGACCCTGGTCGGCGAAAACGGCGCAGGCGCGCTGAGCGTTTCGTCCACCGGCGTGGGCGTGCAGCTCAATATCAATGCCGCCAACAACCAGGGCAGCACCGTGCAACGCCTGGCCCAAGGGGGCCTGACGCAGAACACGACGTTGCTTGGCAACGGCAACCAGGTCAGCAACCTCACCTCCCTCAACGTCGTCATGCGCGAGAACGTACCCACGGCCGCTTCGCTGAACGGTAGCCTCGACCAGCTCAAAGGTCTTCGCACTCTCGGATACTGATCTACGCTCAGTCTCATCAAAAGTAGTCGGAAGGGACGGCATATCCATGCACCGATCGTTAACGTTCAGAGCTTTTGTCTGTTTGACTACCCTGGCCCCATCCACCGCCCTTTATGCAGCAGTCGACCCACAGGTTGAGGCCCTGAAACAAGAATTGATGGCGTTGAAACAGCGCTACGAAGCGCAGCAGCAAGCGTTGATGGTCCTTGAACAACGGGTTCGCCAGGTGGAGGAGACCCCCGCGGCGCCGCAGCCTAAACGGTTGACCAAATCCCCGGCCGAAACGGTCAAAGGCGGGCAGACCGTCGCCGCCGGGGCGCCAGGCACCACCGGTAGCTCCTATGGCCAGTCGCTCAAGGACGATTCCGAACCTGCGCAAAGTGTGTCCAACCTGTACGACGAGGCCAGCGGCTTCTTCGGGGGCGGCAAGTTCAGCTTCGAAACCGGCGTCACCTACACCCATTACGACACCCGCGCACTGGTGCTCAACGGCTTCCTTGCGCTGGACTCGATTTTCCTCGGCAACATCAACCTGGACCGCATCAAGGCAGACAACTGGACCCTGGACATGACCGCCCGCTACAACCTGGCACAGCGCTGGCAGTTCGACATTAACGTCCCAGTGGTCTACCGCGAATCGACCTACTCGTCTGGTGGCGCCGGTGGTGCAGCCCCGGTCACCAGTGATGAAACCGTCACCCGCGACCCGGAAATCGGCGATATCAACGTCGGCGTTGCCTACAAGTTCATGGACGAGTCCGAAAACTGGCCCGATGCGGTAGCGACACTGCGGGTAAAGGCGCCAACCGGCAAGGACCCGTATGGCATCAAGCTGCGCGAGGTGCCAGGCAACGACAACCTGTCGGTGCCAGAAAGCCTGCCGACCGGCAACGGCGTATGGGCGATTACACCGGGCATCTCGCTGGTCAAGACCTTCGACCCCGCCGTGCTGTTCGGCAGCCTGTCCTACACCTACAACATGGAAGACTCGTTCAGCGACATCAGCCCCCAGGTCAACAGCAAGGTGCCGGGTGACGTGAAACTCGGCGACTCCTGGCAAGTCGGGGCCGGTATCGCCTTTGCCTTGAACGAGAAGATGAGCATGTCGTTCTCGGTTTCCGACCAGTTTGCCCGCAAGAGCAAGATCAAGCCGGATGGCGGCGACTGGCAATCGATCAGCAACAGCGATTACAACTCAGCCAACTTCAACATCGGCATGACCTTTGCGGCCAGCGACAACCTGACCATCGTGCCCAACCTCTCGATTGGCCTGACCGACGATGCGCCAGACTTCTCCTTCAGCCTCAAATTCCCCTACTACTTCTGACCCCCAGCCGCCTGCCGGGCCTGCGCAAGCCAGCCCGGCATTTAGTTACCAGCCTTGTAGCCCGCCGTATTCCCTGGCCCAGCCTGTTATCATTCAGCACAGTTGCATGACGATTTAATGGCAAAAGGGAAGTTTTCTGTGAAGAACCTGTTCGACCACCCACGCACCCGGCTCGTCGCTTTGGCGGGCCTGGTGCTGGTGATCCCACTGGGTACGCGCGCCATGCTGGGTTGGTCCAACCCGCTCGGTTATCTGTCCGACCTGGCCCTCGGCAGCCTGCTGGTCTTGCTGCTGCACCGCCGGCCGTGGTGGCTGGCGTTGCCGGTTTTGCTGGCCTGGGCGGCGCTCTGGGTGGCGTCGGCCGAGCTGGTGAGCGCGGTGGGCAGGCTGCCCACCAGCGCCGACCTCGGCTACCTGACCGACTCCCAATTCATGGAGAACTCAACCGGCGGCGGCCTCGCGCATGGCTGGTTGCCCTGGCTTTTGGCGGCCGGCCTGCTGGGCTGGTTGCTCAGCGTCTGGAGCAGCCGCGGCCAACGTGTCGCCCCCCTGCCCCGCAAGGCCTGGGCAGTTACGCTGCTGCTGTTTGGCGCGCACTGGGGCAGCCAACACCTGGCGCCTTCCGATGCCGAGCAGTGGCGGCAGTACAACCTCTCCCATCAGTTGCTGTCGGCCGGCGTCGGTAGCCTGCAGCGCCAGGCCCTGGGCTGGGCCGGCCAGGAACAGGGGGTCACGCCCTTGCCCAGCAGTGGCCTGACCCAGTCCGACCTGCATGGCCAGAAGCTGCTCAAGGCACCGGGCAGTGCACGCAACCTGTTGGTCATCACCGTCGAAGGCATCCCCGGGGCCTACATTCGCCCCAACCGCCAGGCCCTGCACAGCCGCTTCGACGAAGACCTGATGCCAAAGCTCAGCCGTTGGGCCGAGCGCGGCATGAACACCCCGGATTATGTGCTGCACACCCACCAGACCATCCGTGGCCTGTACTCGATGCTGTGCGGTGATTACGACAAGCTGGCCAACGGCACGCCTAAGGGCGTCGAACTGCTGACCCAGAACGACCGTAACCAGGCCTGCCTGCCGGCACAGTTGCGCCAGGCCGGGTTCACCACCCACTACCTACAGGGTGCTGGGCTGCGCTTCATGGCCAAGGACCGCATCATGCCGCACATCGGTTTCGATTCGGTGCATGGCCTGGAGTGGTTCCGCAACAAGAACTACCTGGAATTCCCTTGGGGCAAGGACGACCGCGCTTTCTTCGAAGGTGCCCTGGACTATGTCGGCCAGCTGAGGAAACAAGACAAACCTTGGATGCTGACCTTGCTGACCGTGGGCACTCACCAGCCATATTCGGCACCGGCGGCTTACCTCGAGCGCTACGACACGCCCAAGCAGGCTGCCGTCGCCTACCTGGATGATGCAATCGGCGCGTTTCTCGATAGCCTCGAACGCCAGGGTGTGCTCAAGGACACCCTGGTGGTAGTCACCTCCGACGAGTCCCACGGCATAGACGGCGTGCGCCTGGCATCCTCGTGGGGTTTCAACCTCACCCTGGCGCCGGAGCAGGCGGAGCTACCCACTATCAAGCGCGGCACTTATGGCCATATCGACCTGACCACGTCGCTGCTCGACTACTTCGCCTTGCCGATCCCCGTCGCACTGGGTGGCCGCTCGCTGTACCGCGATTACGACACTGGCCGCGAGATGATCTCCTACACCAACGGCATGCTGCGTTACCACAACGGCCAAGGCGTGTTCACCGAATGCGACTTCCAGCAGCGCTGCCGACGCTATGCCAGCGAAGGTTTCATCGCCGACCAGGCGCGCTACCTCGGCACCGGTGACGACATGCTCGGCCAGCAGGTCGTTACCCTGGCCGGCACCCTCGACCAGTCGCTGCTGCAAACGCCGCTCAACCTGCGCTACCAGTTCGGCGGCCCATCACCGATAAAGTTGCGCAAGCGTATTCACGATGACTGGGCCGACAACCTGATCGGTGCGCAGTACCTGGAGATGCCCGGCGGCTCGCACACCCGTGTACGGGTCAAGGTGCGCTCGCTGGACCCGCGTCGTGCGGCCTACATTCAGCTCAAGGCCAAGCAACTGGAACAAGATGTGCCATTGGGGCTGCCAGAAGAAATCCGCGTGACGGCGGATCAGCCACTAGAGATGGAGTTCAGCTTTGACAACCCGACCGAGCGCAAGGCGTTTTCCTTCCACCTGCTGGGGTATGGCGGCGGTGCGGTCGAAGTCAGCGACTTCAGTGTTATTACCGCATTACCTGGGGAAAGCGACGTGCCGGATGAACTGACCGACGACCCTATCGCCCATTCGGGCTGACGCCAAGCCCACCGTTCATCGCACCACCTTCGATGCCTGTCGATCTGGCCCTGCCCCGCTCGACCAGTGCTGAATCCCTACCCTGGAGTCAGCACCATGAGCAGTGAAAACAGGCATGAGGTGGTCTCCCGCAGCCAGTGGCTGGCAGCACGCCGGCAGCTGTGGTTGCACGAAAAAGCCTTCACCCATCAACGCGACGAGCTGGCTGCAGCACGTCGCGCTTTGCCCTGGGTGAAGGTCGAACAAACCTATCGATTCCAAGGGCCGGAGGGCGAACTGAGCCTGGCCCAACTGTTCGCCGGGCGCAGCCAGCTGTTGCTCTATCATTTCATGTTCGCCGAGGGTTGGTGTGAAGGTTGCCCAGGCTGCTCTTTCCTAGCTGACCATTTTGACGGCGCGAACCTGCACCTGGCGCACCACGATGTATCGCTGGTGGCCGTCTCCCGGGCGCCCTACGCCGAGTTCCAGGCATTTCGCCAGCGCATGGGCTGGCAGTTTCCCTGGTACTCGTCCGCAGGTAGCGGGTTCAATGAAGACTTTGGCGTCAGCGTGGGTAGCGATGGGCCTCGGCAGTACAACTATGAGCCTTATGAAGGCAGCGAAAGCGAGTTGCCGGGGTTGAGTGCGTTCTACCTTGACGCGGACGGCGGCGTGTACCACACGTACTCAACCTATGCCCGCGGGCTGGACATTCTGGTCAATACCTACAACTTCCTCGACATTGCGCCGTTGGGGCGTAACGAGGTCGGGACCATGGACTGGGTGCGGCACCATGACCGCTATGAAGGGCAGACCGGCAAGGCGCATTGTTACCATGACTGATGCAAGCCTGCCCTAAATGTTGCGCTGTAGGAGCAGCCTTGTGCTGCGAAGAGGCCGGCGGCTACACAGTAAATGTTTGCTGCTTTCACCGGCCTCTTCGCAGCACAAGGCTGCTCCTACACGCGTATTGCATGCGGGCTAGCCGCGCACGCCAAGCATCCCGCCTTCAACGATGAAATCGATCACCGCCTGCAACCCTTCGCCCTTTTTCAGGTTACTGAATGTCCATGGCCGCTGTGGGCGCATGCGCTGGGTGTCGCGCTCCATCACCTCCAACGATGCACCGACGTAAGGCGCTAGGTCGGTCTTGTTGATCACCAGGAAGTCGGACTTGGTAATCCCCGGTCCGCCCTTGCGCGGGATCTTCTCACCCTCGGCAACATCGATGACGTAGATGGTCAGGTCGGCCAGTTCAGGGCTGAAAGTGGCGCTGAGGTTGTCACCACCGCTCTCCACGAAGATAACCTCAAGGTTACCGAACTTGCGCGCCAAGGCCTCCACCGCCGCCAGGTTCATCGAGGCGTCTTCGCGGATCGCCGTGTGTGGGCAGCCGCCGGTTTCCACGCCGACAATGCGCTCAGGCTCCAGTGCACCGGCCTCGGTGAGGATGCGTTGGTCCTCTTTGGTGTAGATGTCGTTGGTCACCACGGCGATCTGATAATGATCGCGCATGGCCTTGCACAGGGCTTCGAGCAGCGCGGTCTTGCCGGAACCGACCGGGCCGCCGACACCGACGCGCAGGGGTTGTTGATAGCTTTGCATGAAGGCAGTCCTCAGGAGCGGAACAAACGGGTGTATTGGGTTTCATGTCGCGATGAAGCAATCGCCAGCAATGGCAGGCCGCCACCGAGCTGGTCATCGCCCAGGGCCAGCGCCTGGTCGAGTACGGCGGGTAAGTCCTGGCCAAGGTCGCGCAGCAAGGTTTGCGCCGCCTGCTGGCCGAACGGCACCAGCTTGACCCCGGCCATCACTGCGCCTTCGAGCCAGGCGAAGCCAATGCCCAGCGCCAACTGACGCAGCGGGATCGACCAGTAGGCGCCGAGCCAGGCCATACCGCCCAGTTGGCTGAGTTCAAGGCTGGCCCGCCAGGCGGGGTCCTGCCCCAATTGCCAGCCATCGAGCAGGCGTGCCAGCGCCGAGCCACGCTGTTGTTCTTCCAGGCGCAACTCCGCGGTTTCCCGGTTGGCCAGCAGAAAGCGGCTCCATTGGCTGAATGCTTGGGCATCCGTGGCCAGGCAGGCCTGATACAGGCGTGCCAGCACGGGCCAGTCGACGCAGCCCAGGGTGTCGTGCAACTGCTCGCGCTGCCAGGCGCTGAAGCTGGCGATATCCTTCACCCAACCCGCTTCGACGGCCCATTCCAAGCCTTGCGAGTAGGTGAACCCACCCACCGGCAAACCCGGGCTGGCCAGTTGCAGCAAGCGCAACAGCGCCAGGTCGCTGTCCATCAACCGGCCAGGACCAGTGCGGCGCCGGCCAACAGGCCACCACCGAAGGCTTTTTGCAGGCCGCTGCGGCGGCGCAGCAAGCAACCCACCGCGAACCCGGCCACCAGCAGCAGGCCGCTGACGGTCACGAAGCCAGCACTGAATTGCCAGAACGCGCTGGGCGTGGCTTCAACGCCATGCGCCCAGCCGTGAAACAGGGCGAACACCGGCATGGCCAGCGCCAGCAACAGCTGGCGGCTAGGCAGCAACAGGGCTCCGGCGGCGACCAGCAACGACACGCTGATCATCGTTTCCATGCCCAACACATCCCCAAAAAGATGGCCGCACACCGCGCCACCAAACATCGCCGCCAGGGTTGCCAAGGGCAAGGTCAGGTTGCGTCGGGTCAGCGCAGCGAGCACGCCAGTGCCCAGCAGCATCAGCAAGTGGTCCAGGCCGGTCAGCGGGTGCAGCAGGCCGTCCTGCAACGGGTTGCTGTCGTGGCCGGGGTGGGCGAAGGCCGGCACCGCCAGCATCAGCAGAAACAGGGCGAACGTCTTTTTCATCAGTGGCTCCAGGGCAGTTCAGGAATGGGCAGGCAGGCGCACGAACGGGTGGTCGTTGCCATGGCTGTGGCTATGGCTGTGCGGCGCGCTCTGGTAGGCGCCCGCCTCGGGTTCGAACGGCGCCTGTTCGGTTTCCACCGTCAAGCCCAGGCCTCGCAGCATGTCGTCCAGCACATAGTCGTGCTGGTAACGCAGCAGGCCAGGTTCGATCTGCAGCGGCACATGACGGTTGCCCAGGTGGTAGGCGGCCCGTGCCAGCAAGTGGGGGTCGGCGCAACGTACCGTCGAAACCGTTTCTGGGGCGGCCAGCACGCGAATGACCTGGCTGCCATCGGCATCGGCCAGCAGTTCACCGCCGCGCAGCAGGTGGCCGCGCGCGAGCATCAGCCCGGCGTCGCGGCCGTCGTCGAGGGTTACCCGCAGGCGGCTCTTGATTCGGCTGTCCACATCCAGGGTGACGGTGCCGGTTTCGGCAAGCGAGCCGGGTTCGGTGACCCGGCGAGTCAGGACTATCATCTGTGCTCCTTCAGAACAGGAAGTAACGCTGGGCCAGCGGCAGTTCGCTGGCCGGTTCGCACACCAGCAACTCGCCGTCGGCACGCACCTGGTAGGTCTGCGCATCGACTTCGATGACCGGCTGCAAGGTGTTGTGGACCATGTCGGCCTTGCGCACCCGTCGGCAGCCGTGGGCCACACCGATCAGGCTGCGCAGGTTGAGTGATTCGGCCAGGCCGCTGTCCATGGCGGCCTGCGGCAGAAAGGTCATCCGCGTGGCGTGCCGCGCCGCGCCCAGGGCGCCGAACATCGGCCGGTAGTGCACGGGTTGCGGCGTCGGGATCGAGCCATTGATATCACCCATGGGCGCGGTGACGATCATCCCGCCCTTGATCACCAAGGCGGGCTTGACCGCAAAAAAGGCCGGGGCCCACAGCACCAGGTCAGCCAACTTGCCCACCTCCACTGAACCCACTTCATGTGCAATGCCGTGGGTCAACGCTGGGTTGAGCGTGTACTTGGCGATGTAGCGCTTGACCCGGAAGTTGTCGCTGTAGCTGTTGTCCGGCGCCAGAGGCCCACGGCGCAGCTTCATCTGGTGCGCCACCTGCCAGGTGCGCAGTACCACTTCCCCTACGCGGCCCATGGCCTGGGAGTCGGACGAGGTCATGGCGAAGGCGCCCATGTCGTGCAGGATGTCCTCGGCAGCGATGGTCTCGCGGCGGATGCGCGACTCGGCGAACGCCACGTCCTCGGCGATGCTCGGGTCCAGGTGGTGGCAGACCATGAGCATGTCCAAGTGCTCGTCAACGGTGTTGACGGTGTACGGCAAGGTCGGGTTGGTCGAGGACGGCAGCACGTTGGCTTGCCCTGCGGCGCGGATGATGTCCGGCGCATGGCCACCGCCCGCGCCCTCGGTATGGAAGGTGTGGATGGTGCGGTCGCCAATGGCCGCTAGGGTGTCTTCGATACAACCGGACTCGTTGAGGGTGTCGGTGTGGATCGCCACCTGGATGTCCATTTCCTCGGCCACGCCCAGGCAACAGTCGATGGCTGCCGGGGTCGAACCCCAGTCCTCGTGCAGTTTCAGGCCGACGGCGCCTGCCGCGATCTGCTCGCGCAATGCCTCGGGGCGCGACGCATTGCCTTTGCCCAGCAGGCCGATATTGATGGGCAGGCTGTCGGCGGCCTGGAGCATGCGCGCCAGGTACCATGGGCCAGGGGTGCAGGTGGTGGCGTTGGTACCGGTGGCCGGCCCCGTGCCGCCACCGATGAAGGTGGTGACGCCGCTGGTAAGGGCCTCCTCCACCTGCTGCGGGCAGATGAAGTGGATGTGCGAGTCGATGCCGCCAGCGGTGACGATCTTGCCTTCTGCAGCGATCACCTCGGTGCCTGGGCCGACTGGCACGGTGACCCCTGGTTGCACATCGGGGTTGCCGGCCTTGCCAATGGCAGCGATGCGGCCGTGCTTGACGCCGATGTCTGCCTTGACGATACCCCAGTGATCGATGATCAACGCGTTGGTCAGCACCAGGTCCATGGCTATGGCCGCCAGCATCTGGCCTTGCCCCATGCCATCGCGGATGACCTTGCCACCGCCGAACTTGACCTCTTCGCCATACACGGTGAAGTCTTTCTCGACCTCCACCCACAGCGCGGTATCGGCCAGGCGCACGCGGTCGCCCACGGTGGGGCCGAACATGTCGGCATAGGCCTGGCGGGAAATACGGCTCATGCCCTGCCCTCCAGTGCGCCCATCACCTTGCCCTGGAAGCCATAGACCTCGCGCTTGCCGGCATAGGCAACCAGTTGCACGGTGCGTGCCTGGCCCGGCTCGAAGCGCACGGCGGTGCCGGCTGGAATGTCCAGGCGAAAGCCTAGGGTAGGCGCACGCTCGAACACCAGTGCGTCGTTGACCTCGTAGAAGTGGTAGTGCGAGCCGACCTGCACGGGCCGGTCGCCGTGGTTGGCCACGCTGACGCTCACCGTCGCGCGGCCGCTATTAAGCTCGATGTCGCCGCCGGCGACCTGGATTTCACCTGGGATCATGCTGGGCTCCTGGGCTGTATCAGACGATGGGGTCATGCACGGTCACCAGCTTGGTGCCATCGGGGAAGGTCGCCTCGACCTGCACGTCGTGGATCATTTCAGCGACGCCAGGCATAACTTGCTCATGGCTCAACACTTCACGGCCCAGGCTCATCAGCTCGGCCACCGTGCGGCCATCCCGGGCGCCCTCGAGCACGGCGGCACTGATCAGCGCCACCGCTTCCGGGTAGTTGAGTTTCAGGCCGCGGGCCAGGCGCCGCTCCGCCAGCAACGCGGCGGTGAACAGCAGCAGTTTGTCTTTCTCTCTTGGGGTCAGCTCCATGGCGCTTCTCTCAGGTAGCCCAGATACGCGGCGGGCATGCCGGCAGGCCGAGGACGGCCGGGCGCAAGGCATGCCAGAGGCGTTGCAAGGTGTGTTGCAGGTGTTGGTTGTCGTGGTCGAGCAGGCGGATGACCAGCAGCGAGCCGATCAGGGTGGCGCCAGCGGGGTTGTCCAGCTCATCGAGCAAGGCCCGGACGTGCTCCAGCAGCGCAGGGTCCGCCGGGGCGGCGCAAAAGGTGGCAACCAAGGGATGCCCACCGAGCTTGCCTAATTGCCCGCCTTCGATGCGCAGGCGCTCGTACAGGCCTGGGTCATCGGGCATTTCGATGTGCAAGCGGCTGACGAGGGCGCCGTGATCGAAGCGCTCATTCATCACCGGGCGGCCCAGGCACAGGGTTTCCCAGGCCAGCAACCGGGCGCCTGGCGCCAGGGTGAAGCGGCTGTCGAGGCTGGCACGGGCACCGGCGAAGAAAATGCTGTCTTGAGGCAGCCATTCCAGGGTGCTGTCCGCGGCCAGGTGAAAACGCTGGGCCAGCCGTGCGGTGGGGCCGATGCTGCGGTAGAACTTGCTCGCGCCGGGCATGGTCAGCAAGGCGTGGCTGCCAGGTTCAAGGTGGATGTCGAGTTCCAGCCGGTCACCGGCAACGATGCCGCCGGGCGGATGCAGCACATAGACATGGCACGGCGCGCCCTCGGGATAGAAAGGCCGCTGCACCAAAAGAGGTCCAAAATGCCGCCGCGCACCAAGGCGGGTCACACCGTCGCGCTGGGTAAAGCGCAACTGCAGGAAGGCGCTCCAGCCTGCATCGTCTTGTTGTTGTTCGATCTGCTCCGCGAGCGACATCCTGCGGCCCCTGATATCCGTGGCCTGGTGGCCGTTTAGAGGGCCAGGCAGGCGGCGCTTGAGGGCTGCCAGCCTGACCACTCGATCAAATTCTCAGGCTGGATATAGCAGGTTGCGGGCCAACTACGCAGGTGAACAAAAATGAAATCGACAGCGCGACCGCTCTGGCATCGGGCACACAGGGGTGGCGCGCACAAAGCGAGGGCGCGCGAAGGCCCTGTTTCGGTGCCGGAATGTAATGAGCTTTGTTTTTTGTAGGAGCAGCCTTGTGCTGCGAAGAGGCCGGTGCAAGCAGTGGAGATTGCAGGTGCTTACACCGACCTCTTCGCAGCACAAGGCTGCTCCTACAGACAGCTATGCAGTGAGGCTTCAGTAATCGAAGCGGTCTACCGCCCGCCGCCGTTCGTTGTCATCCCGGCGGTCGTAACTGGCAGTGGTCTGGATATTGGCATGGTGCGCGAGCTTCTGGGCAATCGACAGGTCGTGCTCTTCAATAACCCGGGTGATGAATGCACGGCGAAAATCATGGGGCATGATCTTCACACCCACCTGGGCACCGCGTTGGCGCGCAATGTAGTAGATCGCATGCTTGGTGATGCGGGCGCGGGTAATGTGGTTACCCCGGCGAATACGGTTGAACAGGAACGGGTCGTCCGCTGCCCCCTCCGGCAAATCGTTGCGACGCAGGTCTAGCCACGCCTGCAGCTTTTCGAACGCCCAAGGCGGCGCATACTTGATCAACTGCCGGTTGCCCTTGCCCAGTACCTGCAGGCTGCGAGCATCGAAGTCGACCTGGTCCAGGTCGATGTCGACCGACTCCGACTTGCGCATGCCGGTGCCGTACAGCAAGGCAATGATCGCCGCGTCGCGCACACCTTGCGGCCGAGGGTCGGCCGCGCACACGTCCATCAACTCACGGATCAGGCTGCGCCGCAGGTTGCGCCCCGGTGGCAGGCGGCTACCGGTCGCCGGCTTGACCTCGCGGATCCTCAACAGCTGCTCATGATCGATCAGGCCCTGGCGCCATGCCTCGTTCATCACCCCACGCACCGCATTCACATACAGCGACGAACTGTTAGGGGCGTAACCATCCTCGCGCAATGCCGCTACCAAGCCGATCACATGCCCAGGTTCAAGCAAGTGCCACGGTACATCGACAAGGTTGCAGTCGACGAAACCCAGCCGGTCGGCCGCGTCCTGAAGGATGTAGCGCATGGTTTGCTGGCTCGACGGCGCCAGGCGGGCCATGTACTGCAGCAGCGGGTTCTTCGAGAGATCGGTCACAACGTGAATCCTGTAGCGACGCTTGACCGGTACGGGGGCAGCCAAAGCGTGAAGCGAGTCTATTCGACATGAAAGCAAGCCCAAATGACAACGCATGGCCATTCGGGCTTGGAGCAGTGCCATCACCTTGATATTCAAGGGGTTTGAAGACGGCGCGGAGGGTAATGTTACCCCAACTGACGCCCGCATAACGAACCCAAGCCCGCCTACCCGTCCACAGTTTGACCAGCGGTGAACGGCGCCAAGGGCAGCGGCAAGCGTCACGCACCGCCCGACCGCCACCAACTGGGAAACATCTGCTGAACCCGTGGTTCGGCAAAGCGTTCGTCGATCAGCACCAACACGCCTTGGTCCTGATCCCCCCGAATGACCCTGCCCGCCGCCTGAATGACCTTGCGCACGCCTGGGTAGAGGTAGGCGTAATCAAAGCCTGCGCCAAACTGGCGCCCCAGGCGCTGCTTGAACTGCTCGTTGACAGGGTTGACCTGGGGCAGCCCGAGGGTCGCGACAAACGCCCCGATCAAGCGCGTGCCGGGTAAATCGACCCCTTCCCCGAACGCGCCCCCCAGCACCGCAAAACCCACCCCGCAGCCATCCGCCACGAAGCGATCGAGAAATGCCTGACGCGCCTCTTCATCCATGCCTGCCGCCTGCGCCCACAGGGGGATGTCTGCATGCTGCTCTGCCAACAAGCCGGCCACCTGCTGCAGGTATTCGAAACTGCTGAAAAAGGCCAGGTAGTTACCGGGCATGCGCTGGTACTGCTCGGCGATCAGCGCGACGATTGGCGCCAGCGAAGCCTGGCGTTCTCGGTAACGGGTCGAGACCTGGCTGGCGATGCGTACTTCGAGTTGTTCGGCGCGAAACGGCGCTGCCACTTCCAACCAGGCCGTGTCGGCCGGCATGCCGAGCAAGTCGCTGTAGAAATGCCGAGGGCTCAGCGTGGCGGAAAACAGCGTCACACTGCGCGCCGCCTGCATGCGTGGGGCCAGCAGCCGCGCCGGGGTGACATTGCGCAGGCACAGGGTGGCCAAGCGCCGCTTGCGCTGGCCTTCGCGCTGGCTGATGTCGAAGATGAAATGCTCGTCGAACAATTCAGCCACCCGGCTAAACTGCAACGCCTGGTAGAAGAACTGCAGCACCTGCACATCTACCTCGGCTGGCGCCTGATTCAAGCGCTCCTGGATCAGCCCGATGCACTGTTGCAGGGCGCGTATGAAGGCCTCCGGCAACTGCTCGCTGGCCTGATACGGTGCACGCTGCTCTTTGTACAACGCGTTCCACTGCCGGTTGAGGCGGTCCAGCGCATGGGTGAGCCCTTGCGGTTTGCTCTGGCGCAAGGCGAGCAACTGGCCTTGCTCGAGGCTGGCGCTGTACATGCCGCGACCGCGCTCGACCAGGTTGTGCGCTTCGTCTACCAGCACCGCCACCCGCCATTGGTTAGCCTGGGCCAAGCCGAACAGCAAGGCATGGGCATCGAAGTAATAGTTGTAGTCGGCCACCACCAGGTCGACCCAGCGGGCCATTTCCTGGCCCAGGTAATAAGGGCAAACCTGATGCGCCAAGGCCACCTCGCGCAGGCTGGCACGGTCCAGCAACGGCACCGCTGCTGCAGCCTCGCGCGCGGCGGGCAGGCGGTCGTAGAAGCCTTGCGCCAACGGGCAGGACTCGCCATGGCAGGCTTTGTCGGGGTACTCGCAGGCCTTGTCGCGGGCGATCAGCTCCAAGGTGCGCAAGGCCGGTTGCGGCGTGGCATCGGTGATCTGGCGCATGGCATCGAGGGCCAGCGCCCGGCCCGGCGTCTTGGCCGTCAGAAAGAACACTTTGTCGAGCTGCTGCGGCACCATCGCCTTGAGCAACGGGAACAAGGTGCCCAGGGTCTTGCCGATACCGGTACTGGCCTGAGCCATCAGGCATCGGCCGGTGCTGACGGCCTTGTACAGGGTCTCGGCCAGTTGCCGCTGGCCCTGGCGGAATTGCGCATAGGGAAACCCCAGCGCCTGCAGATCGCGGTTACGCTCGGCCAGTCGGCCTTGCTGACGCTGCGCCCAAGCCAGAAAGCAGCGGCACTGGGTTTCGAAGAACGCTTGCAGCGCGGCAGCCGTGTGGTGCTCGCTGATCAGCGTCTGGCCGTCGCTGTCCACGTCCAGGTACACCAGGGCCACTTCGATGGCCGGCAATTGCCGCGCTTGGCACATCAACCAGGCGTAGACCTTGGCCTGGGCCCAGTGCAGCTGGCGATGGTTGGCCGGCTGGCGCGCAAGGTCGCCGCGGTAGGTCTTTATCTCTTCCAAGCGGTTGCAATTGGGGTCGTAACCGTCGGCCCGGCCTCGCACCCGCAGGCTTTCAAACTGCCCCTCAAGGGCCACTTCCGACTCGTAATCAGCCGCACGCCGCGCCACTACCCGACGGTGCCCCTCGATGCCTTCCTGGGCCGTGGGCGACGGGGTGAAGCGCAAGTCCAGGTCGCCAACCTTGGCACTGAACTCGCACAGGGCACGCACCGCCACGCTGTAGCTCACGCCGCCTCGCTCCAGCGCACATGGCACACTGCAACGGGCAAACCTTGGGCACGGCAGAACTCTAGCCAGCGTAATTGGTTGTCTTGCAGGCGGTCGCCCGGCCCCTTGACCTCGACCATGCGGTAGCCGCCCTGCTCGGGCCAGAACTGGATCAGATCAGGCATCCCGGCGCGGTTGTTGCGGATGTCCTGCAACAGGCGCAGGAAGCACTGCTTCAGGTGCGCGGCCGGTAGGCAAGCCAGTGCCTGTTCGAGCAAGGCTTCGCTGAGCATCGGCCAGAACACGAACGGCGACTGCAGGCCGTGCTTGGCGGCGTAGCAGTCGAGAATGGCCTGGCGGTGGCTACCCTCGTCGAGCCGCCCCAGGCAGCGGTCGAACAACGCACTGCGCCGTTGCTGGAAGTCGCTGTCGTGGAGGTCTTGTGGCGCAGCCTGGAACGGGTTGAAAAAGGCACCCGATACCGGCGCGAAGATCGCCTCCCAGCACAGCAGACCGAACAAGCTGTTGAACAGTGTGTTTTCCACGTAATGGACCTGCCCGCCGGCCTCGGCCAAGTGCTGGCGCACAGCCTCCTCCACACCCAGGGCTGCGTGTTCACGCGGCAGCTCAAGTTCGATCAAGTGCAGCGGCGCAGCACGCTGGCGACGTTGTGGCGGGCCGCCGAGTTTGCGGGCCAGGCGCGGCAGCATGCGTTCGAGCGCCTGCACCTCCAGCGCATTGGCCGGGGCCGCGGCCAGCTGCTGTGCCAGTGCATGGGCCTGCGGCCATTGTTCGCTACGTTCCAGTACACGCACCTGACGGATTCGTGCTTGCGCATGGCTGCACTGGCCGTAGACAGCCATGGCCTGGTCCCAGTCGCCCTGGCGCTCGCATTGCTGGCCCAGGGCAAACAGCAGGCGCGCATGGCGCCGGGCCAACCAAGGGTTGTCACTGTGCAGCCCTGCCATCGCGCCCAGAATCGACAGCGGGTCATCGCCGTGCTCCAGCCGCTCGGCGCACTGGTGCAAAGCCATGGCCAGATCGACCTCGGCGCGATGGCGCAAGGCGCGGGAATCGGGGCTGAAAGGCACGTGCTCGTAGCGCAGCAAGCCCAGGTCGGCGAGCACGAAGTCCGACCAGTCCTGGTAAAGGTTGCCGAAGAACAACAGGCGCATGCGGTCACACAGCGGCTGCAGGCACCACTGGAAAATGCGCACGTCACTGCCGGGGAACCACGCCTGCAACGGCCTGGCCGTTAGCCCCAGGGGTTGAAGCTGTGCGAGCAAGTCGTGCTTGGCGGCGCGCGGCCGGCTCAATTGGGCGGCGAAGCACGAAGCCAGTTCGTCCTTGCGCAGCAAGCTGAACAGCTGCTCCAGCTCCAGATGCGCAGGCTCCCGAACCCAACCCAACGCCTGCAACGGCTGCAAGGCCAGCGCGGTATCGCCGATCTCGGCATAGGTCAGCTTGTCACTGCGAAACAGCTCGCCCTTGCGCATGACCATACGCACCATCAAGGCCTGCGCCGGCGCGTCCAATTGCGTAAACGCCTGGATGAACGCCAGCTCCTGGTCATCGAGCAGGTCGTCATAGCGCTGCTCGACCCATAGCAGCACCTGGCGGAAGTTATGCAGGTAATAGAACGGGTCGTCGACAGAATGGGCGATCACGGGGCAAGGTCGGGCAGTGAATGTGGGTACTGGTTATACATACAGATACCCACACCTGACAAGTGCCGTAGGTCCAATTGCGCTGCCAGGCTGTTCGCGGGGCCTGGGTGTGGGACTTGGTTGTAGGAGCGGCCTTGCGTCGCGAAAGGGCCGCAAAGCGGCCCCGGCATTCTTCGTTGCAATACGAGAATTTGGGGCCGCTACGCAGCCCTTTCGCGACGCAAGGCCGCTCCTACAAGGGCCAATCCAGCGCTATTCGGTCACCCCAACCATCGGCCCCGCCTCGGCCTTGGCACTGCCGATCGGTGCCTTCAGCAGCAGGAAGTAAGCCACCGCCGAGCACAGTGCCACGATCGCGCTGATCATGAATGCCGTGTTGAACGAGCCCGAGTATTGGATGCTGAAGCCGGTGACGATCGGTGCCACGGAGCCCGCAATGTAGCCGCCGAAGTTCTGGATCGAGCCAAACGACGCCACCCGCGGGCTGTCGACGATGGTGTTGACGATCATCCAGGCAGTGGCACTGGCCATGTTGATGCTGAACAGCGCCAGGCACAGCAGGACCACACAGCCGGTCAGGCCACTGACGAAGGACAACGGCAAGGTGAACAGCGCCGCCAGCACCAGGCCAGTGATCACGCTGAATTTGCGACTGCCAAGGATGCTCATGCCGCGTTTGACCAGCAAATCGCAGAAGCGCCCGGCGACGATCGTGCCCGCCGCGCCAAAGCCATAGGCCAGCGAAACCACCCAGGCAGTCTTGTACAGGTCCAGGCCGTGCTCACGCTCGAAGTAGCCGGGCAGCCAGGTCAGGTGCAGCCAGAGCATGTAGATCACCCCCATGAAGCCCAGTACCGCCCCCCAAGTGCTGCGGTGCTTGAACAAGTCGAGCCAACCCGCAAAGTACGACACCTTCGGCGCCTGTGGATTGGACGCAGGCAGCGGCTGCTTGTACTCGGTAGGCAACGGCTTACCTTGCGCAGCGAGCTCAGCCAGGTACTGCGCCTTGCTCTTGTAGAAGCTCAACCAGCACACCGCCAGCACCACACCGATCAACCCGGTAATGATAAACATGCCGCGCCAGCCGAAATTGACCATGAACAGCGTCAGCAAGGGGGGCGCCAGGCATGGGCCAAGGCAGGTCGAGGACCAGACGATACCGGTCGGGGTGCCGCGTTCGTTGGCATCGAACCATTCCGACAAGGCCTTGGCCGCCGAAGGGAACATCGGCGCCTCGCCAATCCCCAGCAACACGCGCAAGCCCATGAAACCGGCAAAGCTGCTGACCATGCCAAAGGTGGCCTGGGCCACCGACCAGGCCAGCAACGAGGCGCCGAGGGCGATCTTGCTGCCCAGGCGGTCGATGATCATGCCCATCGGCAACTGGGCAAAGGCATAAGCAATGGAGAAGGCCGACAACAGAATGCCCATCTGCGAGGGGCTGATCATCATGTCTTTCTGGATCGAGGTGTTGGCGATCGACAGCGCACTACGGTCCAGGTAGTTGACGATGCCAATCAACAGCAGGAAGACAACGGTGAGGCGCTGATACTTCTTCATAGGGTTCATTGGGTGGCCTTTATTATTATTGTTGCGGCGCCTTCAGCGCCTTGGCGATCCGTCGGTCCTGTTGCGTTCATCCTTGGTGCGGCAACCCTCAAGGTTGACGCGCAGTTACCGCCGCCTCGAGCAGGCCGCGCCGGCTCAGGCTGTCGATCAGC
Organism: Pseudomonas sp. DCB_AW; assembly: GCF_026240895.1. Lineage (NCBI taxonomy): Bacteria > Pseudomonadati > Pseudomonadota > Gammaproteobacteria > Pseudomonadales > Pseudomonadaceae > Pseudomonas > Pseudomonas sp. DCB_AW. The sequence goes on along the minus strand of NZ_JAPFCE010000006.1, from coordinate 90,066 downwards.
GCACGCAGGCCGAAGCCCCACTGCGGCGCGAGGTCGCTGGTGGTGACGCGGTTGCACAGGGTGCCCAGTTGCGCGTTGCTGATGGCGACTAGGTCGCCTGGCTTGTGGGTAAAACCGTTGCCTGGCTGGTCGCGGTCCTGCTTGGGCGCGAACAGGGTACCGAGAAACAGCACCAGGCCGTCGGGATACTGGTGGTTTTCGTTGAGGGTCTGCTGCACCAGGTCCTGGGGGTCGCGGCTGATCTGGCGCATGGAGCTGCGGCCGGACAGGATGAAGCCGTCCTGGCCCTCGACACGCAGGTCCACTTCGGCGTTACGCACATCGTCCAGGCTGAAGCTTTCGTCGAACAGGCGCAGCAATGGCCCCAGCGAGGTGGAAGCGTTGTTGTCCTTGGCCTTGGACAGCAGCAAGGCACTGCGCCCCTCGAAGTCACGCAGGTTGACATCGTTGCCGAGCATGGCGCCCTTGATGCTGCCGTCGCTCGACACCGCCAGTACCACTTCCGGTTCCGGGTTGTTCCAGCTCGACTTGGGGTGGATACCGATGTCGGCACCATGCCCGACCGCCGACAGTGGCTGCGCCTTGGTGAAGACTTCGGCATCCGGGCCGATGCCCACCTCCAGGTATTGCGACCACAGGCCCTGCTCCACCAGGACCTTGCGCAGCGCTTCGGCCTGAGCAGAGCCCGGGATGATCTGCGAGAGGTCCGCACCGATCCGGCTGGCCAGGGTGTCGCGAATGGCATCGGCCTTGGCCGGGTCGCCCTTGGCTTGCTCCTCCACCACTCGCTCCAGCAAGCTGGCGGCGAAGGTGACGCCGGCAGCCTTCACTGCTTGCAGGTCGATCGGTGCCAACAGCCAAGGCAAGCGCGCGTCACGTTGACCAGGGTCGCTGTTGGCCAGCAGCGCCGGCAACTCGATCAACGCGTCGGCCAATGGCAACGCACGCAGGTAGGCCACCGGGTCGGCCACTTCCAGCAGGGCCGAAACCGTCGCTACATGAGCACTGATATCGTGCACGGCGCCGGCTTTGACCAGCACCACGGCGGGGCCTTGATCCGGCAGCCAGACGCGCCCCACCCAACTGCCGGTGTCGAACACGGCAAGGTCGTGGCTTAGCGGCAGTGGCTGGTTGGCATTCGATTGGTCTGTCATGGGTGCACCCTTGTTGTCATTGTCATTCATTGGGAAAGCGCCTGCGAACGGGTCGCCAGCTGCAACTGCTCGGCCAGCCGGTCGAGGTCGTCGAGCACTGGCTGGGACAGGCTCAGGCCCTGAGCCAAGGCTTGCCGGCGCAACGCCAGGCCAGCTTGCCCAGGCAGGCGCACCGGGCGCTCGGGGTCTACCGGTCGGCTGGCCACGATCAACCGGCCAAGGAAGCTGGTTTCGTCGGTAAACGCTTGCAAGCCGCCGAAGAAGCGCGGGTCGATGACCACCGCGGTGGCCGACGCGCCCCACTGGTCCGGGGCGTCCTTGCGGCCATGGCCGGCCAATGCCGAGGTCAGTGCCTCGACCAGGATTGCCAGGGCAAAGCCCTTGTGGCCAAAGGCCTGACCCCCCAGTGGCAGAATGCTGCCCTGGGGCGTGGTGAAGAAGTCACGCGGGTCATCGCTCAGGTGGCCATCGTTGCTCATCAGCACCGGGTGCGGCAGCCGGCTGCCGGCATCACGGCACTGCCCGACCAGGCCGAGGGTCACCGTAGACATGCTCACGTCCAGCAGGATCGGCTCACCCTGGGTCGGTATGCCGGCGGCAATCGGGTTGGGCGTGAACACCGGGTCGACCCCACCATGGGCACAGACCAGCCCCACGGACGGGTCCGAGGAATACACCATGGCCACCAGGCCACGGTCGGTATAAGGCTTGAGGTAAGCCGCCAGGCAGCCAATGTGCGCAGCCCGGCGCACCACGGCAATGCCGATGCCCTGTGCGCTGGCACCTTTGGCCGCACACTCTAGGGCCCGGCTGACACAGTACGGGCCAAGTACGTAATGGCCGTCGAAAAGACTGGAAATGCCGCTGTCCGACACCTGCTCCAGCGCCTGAGCCTGCGCCTTCACCTGCCCGCTGAGCATACCGCCAATATAGCGGCTGACCAGGTTCAGGCCATGGGTGCGATGGCCCAGCAGTTCGCCTTCGAGCAATACCTGGGTCACCACCTGGGCGACCTCGGCATCGGCACCGGCTTTTTCAAACAGTTGCTCGACGAACCGGGTTAGCGCCTGCACGTCATACCGTTTGGTTTGCGTCATGCCTGTCACTCCACGGTCAGTTCAGGGCTGCGGTGCTGGGCTTGCCGTCCACCAGGCGCTGGATGCCCAGCGGGTTGGCGTTCTGCAAGGCGGCAGGCAGCAAGGCGTCAGGCACGTTCTGGTAGCACACCGGGCGCAGGAAGCGGTCGATGGCCAGGGTGCCGACCGAGGTGCCGCGGGCGTCCGAAGTGGCCGGGTATGGGCCGCCGTGGACCATGGCATCGCACACCTCGACCCCGGTGGGGTAGCCATTGAGCAGCACGCGACCGACTTTTACTTCCAATGCACCCAGCAAGTAGCCGTAGGCCGCCAGGTCGGCATCGTCCGCCAGCAGCGTGGCGGTCAGTTGGCCGCGCAAGGCTGCCACCGCGCGCATAAGCTCGGCTTCATCGGCAACCTGCACCACCACCGTGCACGGGCCGAACACTTCTTCCTGAAGCAACTCGTCCTGCTCCAGCAGCAGGCTGACATCGGCCTCGAACAAGTGCGGTTGGGCCTGGTTACCGTGTTGCGCCTGGCCGCTCAACCGCTTGACCCCAGGGTGGGCAATCAAGGCCTGCAGGCCCTTGCCGTAGCTGCCCAGGGTGCCAGCGTTGAGCATGGTCTGCGGCGCTTGCTCTGCCATGTGCCCGGCCAACTGCTCGACAAAGGCACTGAACGCTGGGGAGCGAATGCCCAGGACCAAACCCGGGTTGGTGCAAAACTGGCCACAGCCCTGCACCACCGACGCGGTGAGGTCCTTGGCCAGTTGCGCACCGCGCGAGGCCAAGGCCTGGGGCAGCACCAGCACCGGGTTGATGCTCGACATTTCGGCGAACACCGGAATCGGCTGCGGCCGTGCCGCCGCCATGTCGCACAGCGCACGCCCACCCTTGAGCGACCCGGTAAACCCGACGGCCTGGATGCCGGGGTGCTTGACCAGGGCCTCGCCAACCCCGCCACCGAAGATCATGTTGAACACACCGGCTGGCATGTTCGTGCGTTCGGCAGCACGAACCAGTGCTTCAGCTACGCGTTCGGCAGTGGCCATGTGGCCGCTGTGGGCCTTGAAGACGACCGGGCAACCGGCCGCCAGGGCTGCTGCGGTATCGCCACCCGCTGTGGAGAACGCCAGCGGGAAATTGCTGGCGCCGAACACCGCCACCGGGCCCACACCGATGCGGTACTGGCGCAAGTCTGGGCGTGGCAACGGCGTGCGGGCAGGCAGGGCCTGGTCGATGCGGGCGCCATAGAAGTCGCCACGGCGCAGCACCTGGGCGAACAGGCGCATCTGCCCGCTGGTACGCCCCCGCTCGCCCAGGATCCGGGCAGTAGGCAGGGCCGTTTCCTGGCAGGTCAAGGCAATGAAGTCTTCGCCGAGGGCGTCGAGCTCGTCGGCAATGGCCTCCAGGAACTCGGCGCGGCGCACCGCTGGCAGGTTACGAAACAGCGGGAAAGCCGCCGAGGCCGCGCCCACAGCGTTGTCGACTTCGGCCAGGGTGGCCTGATAGAAACCGCCGGGCAGGCGCTCGCCGGTGTGGGCGTCGACGCTGTAGACCAGGGTCTGGCCCAGCGCGCTGCGCTGGCCGGCAATGAAGTTGTATCCGCTAACGTGCATAAAAGGTTGCCTCAAATTCGGAAGTGGGCTGTCGATCAGGTCACGGCGCCGATCTGCCAGGGCACGAACTCGTTCTGCCCGTAGCCGTGCTGTTCGCTTTTGCTGCGCGCGCCAGAGGCGATGCGCAGCATCTGTTCGAAGATGTACGCGCCACGCTCTTCGATGCTGGTGGAGCCATCGGCGATGCCACCGCAGTTGACGTCCATGTCCTCTTCCTGGTGCTCGAACACCCGGTTGTTGGTCGCCAGCTTGATCGACGGCGCCGGGGCGCAGCCGTAGGCCGAACCGCGGCCAGTGGTGAAGGCAATCAGGTTGGCGCCGCCCGCGACCTGGCCGGTGGCCGAGACCGGGTCGTAGCCCGGCGTGTCCATGAACACCAGCCCATGGGCGCGTACCGCTTCGGCGTACTGGTAGACGTCGACCAAGTTGCTGGAGCCGGCCTTGGCCACCGCACCCAGCGACTTCTCGAGGATGGTGGTCAGGCCGCCCGCCTTGTTGCCGGCCGAGGGGTTGTTGTTCAGTTCAGCGTTCATGCGCTGGCAGTAGTCTTCCCACCAGTGGATGCGCGCCACCAGCTTCTCGCCGACTTCGCGGCTTACGGCGCGACGGGTCAGCAGGTGTTCAGCGCCATAAATTTCGGGCGTTTCAGACAGAATCGCGGTGCCACCGGCCGCCACCAGGCGGTCGACGGCATTGCCCAACGCGGGGTTGGCGGTGATCCCCGAGTAGCCATCGGAGCCACCGCATTGCAGGCCAACGATCAAGTGGCGGGCGCTGACCGGCTCGCGTTCGACCTGGTTGGCTTGGGCCAATAGCGCCTTGACCTGCTCGATACCGGCGGCGATGGTCTTCGAGGTGCCGCCAATGCCTTGGATGGTGAAGGCGCGCAGTTGCGTGCTGGTGGTAAGCCCTTGGGTCTCCAGCAGGCTTTCGATCTGGTTGGTTTCACACCCCAGGCCGATGATCAGCACGGCCGCGAAATTGGGGTGTATGGCATAGCCGGCCAAGGTCCGACGCAACAGGCCCAAGGCTTCACCGGAAGGGTCCACTGCGCAGCCGGCACCGTGGGTCAAGGCCACTACACCGTCGATATTCGGGTAGTCGCCCAGCGCTTCGGGGTGGATGTCGCGGCGGAAATGGTCGGCCACGGCCCGGGCCACGGTCGCCGAACAGTTCACCGAGGTGAGAATGCCAATGTAGTTGCGGGTGGCTACCCGGCCATCGGCACGCACAATGCCCTGGAACACCGCCTCAGCGACCGGCGTGCTGCGGGCATCGACGCCAAAGGCATAGTCGCGGGCAAAATCACCCATCTGCACGTTGTGCACGTGAACATGGTCGCCGGCGTCGATGGCCTGTGAAGCAAAACCGATGATCTGGCCATAGCGGCGCAGGGGCTGGCCCTGCTCCACGCGCTGGGTGGCGACTTTATGGCCTGAGGGGATCGCCTGGCGCACGATGATCCCTTCTGCGTCGAGGTGCAAACCTTCAGGCAAGGCCTGGCGGGCGATGAGAACGTTGTCCAGCGGGTTGAGGCGGATGACGGCAAGGTCACCAGAGCGGGCAATCAGTTGCATGGGACCTCTCAGGGCGGTGCGGCTGACTTCTTGTTATGGCGTCGCCCGTTCGATACCGGGCGAATCTGCGACCACTGTAAGAAGCCTTGCGCAACATTCCCAATGAGATGATCCGATCAAGCGATAACCCAGGGTTATCGATACCGTCTATCGGTGGTGTTTTATCAATCGCTTACTGTGCCCTGCGCGACACGTCGCTGCTGCGCGAAGTCGAGCAGAATCTCGACGAACGCGTGGGCCGACGGGGTGAGAGGCTCGTCCTTGCGGGTAACGATGCCGTACTCCAGCGCGGGCAGGTGCAAGGGGCTCTGCAGTTCCTTGAACTGGCCGCTGCTCAGCTGTGCGGCGACCATCGACCTGGGCAGCATCGCGATCATCGGGCCCGATTGCAGCAACTGCAGGAACATCGGCATCGAGATGGTCTCGACGCTGTCTGCCGGTGTGGCAATACCAGCCACCCTGAAGGCCTGTTCCAGGCGATTGCGAATTGGCGTGCCCACGGGGTAAAGCACCCAGGGCCACTCACCCAGTGCCTCCACCGGGGTGCTGGCCAGTGCATTGAGCGGGTGGCGGCTGTTGACCACCAGGCTGAAAGGCTCGGGCTCGAGGGGTTGATAATCGAACAGCTGGCTGAAGCGTTCTTCCGTGAAGCGGCCGATCATGATGTCGAGTTTGTTCTGCTCCAGCATGGCCAACAGGTGGTCACTGGAGTGCTCGACCACTTCGATCGAGAGCAACGGGCTGCGTGCCTTGATGGCGGCAATGGCTTGAGGCAGCACCACGGGGGTGGCCGCAAAAATGCCACCCACGCGGATGAACCCGTGCCCGCCCTTGCGCAGCCGGTTGACCTGGTCGACAAACTGCTGCGAGTCGCCCAGCACCCCTTGGGCGTAGCGCACCACATACTCGCCAAGCTCGGTGGGCGGCATGCTGCGTGGCAGGCGCTCGAACAAGGCGAAGCCAAACTGCTCCTCCAGGTCACGCAGCATTTTGCTCAGCGCCGGCTGGCTGAGGTTCATCCGCGTAGCGGTGGCGTGCATGTTGCGGGTGCGTGCCAGGGTGTCGATCAGCACCAGGTGCTTGTAGCGGACCCAGTTGCAGAAGCTGGAGTGGGTAATGTCCGACGGCATCAGAGGGCAACCTCGAAAAGGTGTAAAGGCAGGGCTATTGCGTGCGCAGGTACTGCAGCAACCTGTCCAGGGCCACGGAATTGGGGCGCGAGCGTAAGGTCAGCAAGCCCAGGTTGGCCATCGAGATCGGCAGCTCTACCGGCAGGATGGCGACCATGCCGTAGCGCGCATAATGCTCGGCCACATCGTTGGGCACCACCGCAATCATCTCGGACGCCTCCAACATCGCGGTGGTGGCCAGGATCGATGCGGTTTCGACAATGTCCAGCGACTGCACCATGCCGCCCGCCTGCAAGGCACTTTCGACCCGGCGGCGCATGGGGCTGCCGATGGGGTGCAGGATCCAGGTCAGGGCCACCAGGTCGGCCAACTGCAACGCCTTGGCGTCGGCCAAGGGGTGGCCGGCGCGGGCGATGACGCGCATCTGCTCACCGCCCTCGAACAGTTCGATGTTCAGGTCCTGGCTGTCGCTCTGGTCGGGCAGGCGCCCGACCACCATGTCGAAATCACCGCGCAGCAGCGCCGGCAACAAGGTATCGCTGGTGCCGACTTCGAGCGAGATACGCACCTTAGGGTGATCGCGCTTGTAGGCCAGCACCGCCTTGGTCAGCAAACCGGGCACCGGCCCCATCACACTGCCCACCCGCACCAGGCCCAAGGCACCGCGCGCCAGTTCGGCGATCTGTGCCTGGGCATGTTCGAACTCGTGCAGCGCGTTCTGCGCGTAGCGAATCATCACCTCGCCATACAGCGTTGGCTGCATGCCACGCGGCAGGCGCTCGAACAGGCGCACGCCCAGGCGTTCTTCCAGTTGCTGCAGCAGCAGGCTGGCCGCCGGTTGCGTGGTGTGCATCGCAGTGGCGGCACGGCGCAGGTTGCCGAACTCGCCCAGGGCGTTGAGCAAGGTGATCTGGCGGCTGGAGATCTTCAATGTGCCAAGGTTTTGCGGCAGCGCTGGGCTGTCTGCGGGCATTTGAGACATATCAATTCCGATATCCCTACTTAGGAATTGGCGATTATGCCTATATCGCTCGACAACCTACAGTCGAGTCTCCCACTGCCTGACCAGAACAAGAGTCCGCCATGAGCATACGCATTACCCACCTGAGCGTCCGTGACATCCGCTTCCCGACTTCGCTGTCGCTGGACGGCTCCGACGCCATGAACAGCGCCCCTGACTACTCGGCCGCCTACGTCGTGCTGCACACCGACGCCGACGCCCTCGAAGGCCATGGCCTGACCTTCACCATCGGCCGCGGCAACGAAATCTGCGCGGCGGCGGTGCAATCGCTGGCACCGATGATCGTCGGCCTGACCCTGGAAGAAATCACCGCCGACATGGGCGCGTTCTGGCACCGTTTCACGGTGGGTGACAGCCAGTTGCGCTGGCTTGGCCCCGAGAAAGGCGTGATCCACCTGGCCACCGCCGCCATCATCAACGCCGTGTGGGACCTGTGGGCCAAGCACGAAGGCAAACCGGTGTGGAAGCTGCTGGCCGACATGACCCCAGAGCAACTGGTGCGCTGCCTGGACTTTAGCTACGTCACCGACGTGCTGACCCCCGAGGAAGCCATCGCCCTGCTCCGCCGCCAGGTGCCAGGCAAGGCCCAGCGCGAAGCGCAAATGCTGCGCGAAGGCTACCCCGGCTACACCACCGCCCCCGGCTGGCTCGGCTACAGCGAAGAAAAAATGCGCCACTTGGCCCGCGAAGCGGTCGCCGACGGCTGGACCCACATCAAGCAGAAAATCGGCGCCGACCTGGAAGAAGACATTCGCCGCGCCAGCATCCTGCGGGACGAAATCGGCTGGGAACGCACCCTGATGATGGACGCCAACCAGGTCTGGAGCGTCGATGAATCGGTGGCCAACATGCGCCGCCTGGCCGCCTTCGAGCCCCTGTGGATCGAAGAACCCACCAGCCCCGACGACATCCTCGGCCACGCAGCCATCCGCCAGCGCATCGCGCCCATCGGCGTGGCCACCGGCGAGCACTGCCACAACCGGGTGATGTTCAAGCAGATGTTCCAGGCGGGCGCACTGGACTTCTGCCAGCTGGACGCGGCCCGGCTGGGTGGCCTGAACGAGGTACTGATCGTGCTGTTGATGGCGGCCAAGTACGATGTGCCGGTCTGCCCGCATGGCGGCGGGGTCGGGCTGTGCGAATATGTGCAGAACATCGCCTTGTTCGACTACATCGCCGTTTCGGCATCGCTGCACAACCGGGTGCTGGAATACGTCGACCACCTGCACGAACACTTCCTCGACCCGGTGGTGATCCGTCGCGGCCGCTACATGCCGCCACAGCGCCCGGGCTACAGCATTGAAATGCACGCTGACACCCTGGAGCGCTACCAGTACCCCAACGGCGCGGTGTGGCTCGACATCAACCGTTCCTGACCTACCGACCTGGGTGTGCCGCCGCAAGCGCGGCACACCACCAGCACTTATCACGGGGAAAAAAACAATGACAATCCTCACCGGCACGACAGCGGCCACCGCGCCTGCCGTCGCTACCGAACAGCGCCTTAACGGCCTGTTGCTGCGCAAATTGATGCCACTGCTTATCGTCGTCTACGTGATGAGCTTCCTCGACCGCACCAACATCGCCTTGGCCAAGGCCAGCATGGGCATCGACCTGGGCCTGTCGGCGGCGGCCTACGGCCTGGGTGCCGGGCTGTTCTTCCTCACCTATGCCCTGGCCGAAGTGCCGAGCAACCTGATCATGCACCGGGTGGGCGCACGCTTTTGGATCACCCGCATCATGATCACCTGGGGCCTGCTGTCAGCGGGCATGGCGTTCGTCCAGGGGGAAACCTCGTTCTACATCATGCGCCTGCTGCTCGGGGTGGCTGAGGCCGGCCTGTTCCCCGGCGTCATGCTGTACCTGACGTACTGGTTCGACCGCGAACAGCGTGCGCGCGCCACTGGCTACTTCCTGTTGGGTGTGTGCCTGGCCAACATCCTCAGTGGGCCGCTGGGCGGCGCGCTGCTGGAAATGGACGGCGTGCTGGGCTGGCACGGCTGGCAATGGCTGTTCGTGCTTGAAGGCCTGCCTGCGGTGGCGCTGGCCTATGTGGTGTGGAAGAAGCTGCCCGATGGCCCCGCGTCGGCACCTTGGCTGTCCGCTGCCGATGCCCAGGACATCGAGCGTCGCCTGAGTGCCGAACGGGCTGCAGCGCCGCAACAGAGCAAGCTGGGGCAAATGTTTCGCGACAAGCAGATCTGGTTGGCGATTGCGGTGTATTTTGTGCACCAGATCACCATCTACACCGTGATCTTCTTCTTGCCAGGCATCATCGGCACCTATGCCGCGCTGTCGCCTTTCCAGGTCGGGTTGCTGACCTCGGTACCCTGGACCGCCGCCGCCATCGGCGCCGCCACATTCCCGCGCCTGGCGACCTCGCCCAGCCGTTGCCGTACCCTACTGTTCTTTGGTCTGCTGACCATGTCCGCCGGGTTGCTGCTTGCTTCGCTGTCCAACTCCTTCATTGGGCTGATCGGCTTTTCGTTGACCGCCTTGATGCTGTTCGTGGTGCAGTCGATCATCTTCGTCTTCCCGTCCAGCCGCCTGAGCGGTAGCGCACTGGCGGCGGGCCTGGCGTTCGTCACCACCTGCGGCCTGTTTGGCGGGTTTGTCGGGCCGTCGGTGATGGGCCTGATCGAACAGGCCACCGGCAGTACCCGCAACGGCTTGTGGATCATTGCTGCGATGCTGGTGGTGGCGGCACTGATCAGCACCCGTTTGCGTCAGGGGCAGGAGCAGTAGCTCGCCCTCATTTCAAGTGCTGCGAGCCGCCCTGCCCTATTGGCCGGCCGCAGCGCAGTTCCAGCGCTTGAGCCAGTTTTTCCAGGGCCTGCTGCAACGCATTTGGATCCTCGCCCACCCAGGTCAGTGCCAGGTATTGCTGATGACGCACCTCCGCGCTGTGCTGCCCGCCCGGGACCACACGCAGGGGGGTGCCTGACAACGCCGCTACCACGTCATCCAGTCGCAGCGGCCAGCGGGAGCGCAACCACAGGGTCCAGCCGCCCTCGGGCATGTCGAACGTCACGTGGTCGCCCAGTTCCAGCTTGAGTTGCCGGCTAAAGCACGCCATGCGCCGTTGCAGTTCTGCCCGCAGCCGCCCCAACTGGGTCTCGATTTCACCTTTGCCAAGCAGATAAGCAAGTGCCTGCAACCGCAACGGCGCCAGCTGAAACGCACGCTGGGCGAACGCCTCGGCCAAGCCGGCATGACGCCCCATCACATAGGCGTAAGGCGCTTCGCCCCCCACTGCGGCCTCGAACGACCCCATCACCAACAGCCAGCGCGGGTCGACCCAGTCGCGCAGGCGCGCATTCGGTGGCCCGCTGTAACACAGTTCGCTGTCCAGGTCGTTTTCCAGCAACCACACCGGGTGGTCGCCAAGCAGTTGGCCAATCTGTTGCTGGTCGTGCTGCGACATCAGCCTGCCCTGGGGCAGGCTGAGGCACGATGGCATGATCAGCATGCCCACCGGCTCGGCACTGAGCAGCCGTGCCAGCGCCTGCACATCCGCCGTGCCGCTGTTACTCAACGGTACCTCCAGCACGCGCATGCCACAGCGCTGCAAGGCGCGCAGCACCGGCCAGCAGCACGGCGATTGCACCAGCACGGTGGCGCCGCGCAAGGCCAACGCTGCCAGCAGCACCTCCACCAATGCCTGCACGTCAGGGGCAAGGTGCACCTCCTCGGCACGCCAGTAATGGCTGGAGGAACGGGTATAGCGCTCGGCCAACGCATTGCGCAGCCGAGCACCGCCGACCTCTTCCACCGGGGCGGTGCCACGCGCACGCTGACGTGCCAGGCGCCGCTCATGGGTAAACAGCGACCGCTCTAGCATCGAGTGAGCGGGCACATGCCATGGCCCAGCCACTGCTTGCACCGGCGAGCCGCCAGCGTGGGCGCGCACGAAGTAACCCGACCGCGGCACGCAATGCACACGGCCCTCATCCTCCAGCAAGCTGTAGGCGCTCTGCACAGTGGCCAGCGATACGCGCAAGCGCCGCGAAAGCGTGCGTAACGACGGCAAGCGCCATGGCTCACGGCCTTGTGCCTCATCGATCAGCGCTTCAAGGTAGCGGTACACCTTCCGATAGGCGTAATCGCCAGGTACCGATCGGCCCATCAGGGCAAGCCCTCAAAGGCGGGCCTTCCTGCAGCGGGCGGGCGCGGCAGCCACTTCAGGTGCACATCGCGGCGAGCCAGGTTGGCCATCAAGCGCCTCGACGACGGTTGCAGGCCCCCCTCATAGATCGCCCGCAACGGTACCAGCGCCAGGCCACTGGTGTTCACCAGCCAGTCCTTCACCGCCTCGGGGCACGGCTTACCCTGCAAGGCCCGGTGCAGGTAGGGCAACGCCACCAACATGTCGGGATGACGGCACCTTAAAAAACGCTCAAGGCCTTTTCCCTGCCGGGCGAAAGGGCTGAACAGCAGGCACACCAGTTGGGTCTGGCTGATGCCGTAGGGTTTGCCCAGGTGCGTGGAGGTTGGCTCGCGCTGCCCGCCGTCGCTGCTAGGGCTTGCCAAGCGTAGTGCCGGCCGATGGATCAGCGGCTCGAGGCTGCGCGCGCGCAAATCGTGCAGCTGGGCCACGGCCCGCGAATCGACAAAGGCCGCCAAGGGCCAGGCGTCCTGGGCCGCATCGAAGCAGCAGCCCAGCATGTGATCGAACTGCTGGTCCTCAAGCAGGTGTGGCAGCAGGTCGTCGATGGCGATCACGCGCAAGGGCGCCTCCTCGGTCGCCATGCTGCTTGAAGCATCCACGCGCTCCAGGGGTGAGCCGGCAACCCCATGTAACCTGCCCAGCCCGTTGGCCAATGCCGACAGGCACTGGTGCACGACGTGGGGGCCACGCTCCCCTGCAAGGCGCAGGCTCCGCCGCGCCCAGGCCAGGTAGCGGCGGCGCTGGCGTGCAGGTACGGCAGTAATCAGCACATCGGCCCGCGGCTGCGCCTGCAGCGCAAGGCCCACTGCGCCCGCCAGCTCCAGGTGCAGCCGGCTGCCCAGCAGGGCTTCGGGCCTGGCATCGACCCCGTGGCCGAACATCAGCATGGCATTGCGCGCCAGTGCCCAGCGCTCCGGCGTAGCCGACAGCCGCCGGCTGAAAGGCACGACTTCACAGCCTTCGGTCATCTGCAGTTGCACCCGCGGGTCATCCTGCATGAACAAGGCATTGAAGCTGCGTTCATGGTTTTCCAGCACGGTATTGCCGGCAGCAGGCAGGTTGACCACCAGTACCCGCAACTGAAACGTCACAGGGGCACGCAAGGCGATACTCAACTGGGCGGCACGCAAGGTGGCCAACAGGTGGGCACTGCGCCGGTCAGCCCCTTGCAACACCAGCAAACGGAACGTGCCAATGTATTCGGGCCCACCGGCAGCCACCAGCAATCGCTGAATCAGCAACTGCAAGGAGGCACGTTGCGCCTGGGACATATGGCTCAACAAGCGCTCGAGCACTTGCTGGTAGATATAGTGCATCGCCTGATCGTGTATAGCGCCCACGTAATCACCTCATCAACTTCATATATCCATCACACTGGCAACTGCAAACAGTGCAATGCGTCCTTCCTGAAGAAATTTCCTACAAACTACGGGAAATAATGACGTGACCTGCTCTGTCGCCAAGCCATCGAAAAAAATGCGCCGCACCGATGACCGGCTGCTGCCATACGCTGCCCTAACTCGGGCATAGCCATGCTCATTCCACGCTCCTTGCGCAAACTATCACTGGGCCATTATCGAGCGTTGGATATCGAATAGAAGATACAGATCAGCGTAAAAAAACCATTCAGCAAGCACGGGAATACACAATGGTCCGGGGACCACAAGTATTCAACTTGAATTTCCTTCCAAGATATTACGACAATAAAAAGCAAAGGCTTAAAATATGTAGTCTTCGTACTTTTTAATTGTAGGATGCGTCTGATTTTTTATGGATATAGCACTTGGGCATTGCACCCGCCAACGCACAAAAAACCCGGGACGTTGCCCGGGTTCTTGTGGTCTTCAACGCCCCTTCAGGAAGGCTGTGCCATATCCAGTACCACCCGCCCGCCACACGGGCATTCATCCATGTACCGATGCGCCTCGACCACCTGATCGAAGGGATACACCTTGATGATCTGCGGGGTCAGCAACTGATCGGCGGTGAACTGGTTGATATCCCGCAGCGCCCGCTGCAGCGCGACCTGGTCCTGGCTGATACCCAGCTCCGGCTTGCCGGTAAAGTTGCCGATACAGTGCACATAGAACTGGATGTTCTTCTGAAACGCCGCACAGGCCGGGAACGGTGTCTGGTTGCCGCCTTGCAGGCCGTACAGCACCAGGCTGCCACGGGGCGCGAGCACATCGCCCAGCAGCGACATCTGCGGCCCACCCATGCCATCGAGGACCATGTCCACGCCACGCCCGTCGGTGTATTTGCCAACCTGCAGCAGCAGGTCCTGCTCCTCGGTGACAATCACCTTGTCCGCCCCCAGGCCCAACAGGTAGTCGCGCTGTTCAGGCTCCTTGGTGGCCGCAAACACCTTCAGCCCCAGCGCCTTGCCCAGTTGCACGAACGCAGGCCCGGCGCAGTGGCTGGCATCGGTCACCAACGCGGTTTGCCCTGCCTTGGCGCGGGCCAGGTCGACATACGCGAAGTAGGCAATCAGCAGCGGCGTGTAATGCACGCTGGCCTCGATCGGCGTGAGAATAGCCGGGTAGCGGGTGATCGCTGTACGTGGCAGCACGATCACGTCGCCATAGACCGGGTGATCATTGGCGCTGGTGGCCGGGAAGCTGGCGACCCGGTCACCCACCGCAATATCCTCGACCCCTTCACCAACAGCTGTCACCACACCCGCCATCTCATGGCCGATCCCCGCCGGCAGGCGGGCTTGGGACGGTGCCAGGTTCTGACGCCAGAGCACGTCATACCAGCTGACGCCGATCGCCTCGACGCGGACCTGCACCTCGTCGGCGGCAGGCGACGGTTCGGCCTGCTCTTCGCAACGGAGCACATCGGCTGCACCGAACTTGTGGAAACGGATCATGCGGGACATCGCATACCTCGCCTTGTGAACCTCTATTACCACGGACTTTATCCGGGCTTTGGCCGTTAGACCATCAGTGGTCATTAATAGTCGACATGCTTGTCATCGATTGGGCACCTGACATTCATCTGAATTGGCCCCCGGAAATCGGTGCAGGGTAACAGCCTTTGGCCTTAAGATTCACCCCTGCCCCACTTTAGGCGAAGCGCACCGATGAATCGAAACGACCTGCGTCGTGTAGACCTCAACCTGCTGATCGTGTTCGAAACGCTGATGCACGAGCGTAGCGTGACCCGTGCTGCCGAGAAACTGTTCCTCGGCCAGCCGGCCATCAGCGCGGCCCTGTCGCGCCTGCGCAACCTGTTCGACGACCCCCTGTTCGTGCGCACCGGCCGCAGCATGGAGCCCTCGGCGCGGGCGCATGAAATCTTCGCCCTGCTCTCCCCGGCGCTGGACTCGATCTCTACCGCCGTCAGCCGCGCGGCCGAGTTCGACCCCGCTACCAGTAATGCTGTGTTCCGCATCGGCCTGTCGGACGACGCCGAATTCGCCTTGCTGCCGCAACTGCTCAAACGCATCCGTGCCGAAGCACCGGGTATCGTGCTGGTGGTACGCCGGGTCAACTACCTGCTGATGCCAACGCTACTCGCCTCAGGGGAAATCTCGGTGGGCGTTAGCTACACCAGCGACCTGCCAGCCAATGCCAAGCGCAAGGTGCTGCGCCGCAGCAAGCCGAAACTGCTGCGCGCCGACAGTGTGCCCGGCAGCATCACCCTGGACGACTTCTGCGCCCGGCCACACGCCCTGGTGTCGTTTGCCGGTGACCTGTCCGGTTTCATCGACGAAGCCCTGGACGAGATAGGCCGCAAGCGCCATGTGGTGCTCGCGGTACCGCAGTTCAATGGGCTGGGGAGTTTGCTGGCCGGTACCGACATTGTTGCCACGGTGCCGGATTACACGGCGGATGCGTTGACGGCTGCCGGGGGGTTGCGTGCTGAGGACCTGCCGATCGAGGTGCGCAGTTTCGAGCTGCACATGGCGTGGCGGGGGGCGCAGGATAATGATCCGGCGGAGCGCTGGTTGCGGTCGCGGATACAGATGTTTTTCGGGGATCCTGACAGCCTTTAAGGCGATTTAGAGGCATTGAAAAGCCGCCTCCAGCGTGGCGAGCCATGTATCAGCGATTGTTGTCGAGCATTGTCGCAGGAACGCCCGTTCATCACTGGGGGGATGTCGACGAAGGCGGCTTTCGCATCGCCTCTGTTCTGGCCAAGGCATCAGCAATCGTCGGTCATGCGTTCATGCCATGGCCCCTGACCACGTCCCCGTGAACATGAGAAAGCCGGCCTCGAAACGGATACCGACCCGGATGACCTGCGACATGAGCAGCCTTCCATTCGGCCTGCACGATCTCTGCAGAAAACCGAGATTGATAGCGTAAGGATTATTCCTTACGACCTCTTCCACACGCCCAGGAGAACACTCATGCCTGCCATCCGCGTAACCGCCACCCTCACCTCCAAGGGCCAGGCCACCCTACCCAAAACCGTCCGCCAACTGCTGGGCCTGAATACCGGCACCAAAGTCGCGTTCGACGTCCGTGGGAACGAAGTCGTAGTCAGCCGGGTGGAGGCCGATCACGAAGACCCTGCCATCGGCGCATTCCTAACCCTGTTGGGGGCTGACATCTGCAACGGACGCAACATCACCGCGCTACCGGACGACCTGGCACAGGCCATGCTCGCCAACGCACGCCACCCTGTGAACCTAGACGAAGAGATTAACGGTGAGGTCGCGTTTTAACACAGCAGCATGGCTGGACGCTGCTGTTCAAGGCAATACGCTGGGCAGCGCATAGCGACTGACACGAATCCAATGCGTAAGCTGCGCCCTTAACCACGCCGCCTAACGCTCAAATGGGCGCTAGCACAATCAGTTCACGTGCCATCGCACGCTTTCTCTCAACTGCCTACCGCCGGCTGCTGTGCCTTCGCCAACCTCAGCAACAAAAGACCAACCAGCAGCGCTGCCCCCAAGTTGTAGAGCATGCCCGTGACGAAAGCCGCCACGTAGTGATCTGCCTGCACGACCCCGCCATCACCCGCGACCAGCGCCTTGTTGAACAGGATGCCCACTACCCCTACTCCCAGAGCCGCCCCCACCTGCTGAACAGTCGAGATCACTCCCGACGCCATACCGGCCTGGGCTTCATCGACAAAACCCAATACCAGGTTCAGCAGTGGCGTCATGATCAAACCCTGACCGGCGCCGACCACCATCAGTACGGGGATCAACCCCGTGGGCCTCAGGGCCGCGCCAGCCATCCAAACCTGCGCAATCAATAGCCCGATCGAAACGGCATACACCATCGCACCTACAACGATGGCGCTCGCCCCCCATCTCGCCACCAGCTTGGGCGCGACGAGCGACGCCAGCACGAACCCCACGCTGCAGGGTGCGAAAATGCTACCCGCAGTCAAAGGATCAAGCCCCAGCCCGGTCTGCACCAACAAGGTGAAGCACAAGAAGAACGAACTGGACGTGGAATACACCAAAAACACCAGCAATGCGCCCAACGCGAAGTGACGCTGGGCCAGCAAGCGCATATCCACCAGTGGCAAGCCGCCGTCTGCTCTTCGCTGCTCCTGCTGCCTATGGAAAAGTACCAGCAGTACTCCCGCCAGGCCCAACGACCCTAGACTCCAGGCTGGCCAGCCTAGCGCCGGTCCTTCGATCAACGGCACCAGCAGCAGCACCAGGCCGGTGCTGACCAGCCCTACGCCCGTCCAGTCCAAGGCTGGTCGCTGTGGTGCGCGCGACTCAGGGATATAACGTGCCGCCGCGATGGCCAACAGGCCGATAGGCACGTTGATGAGGAAGATGCTACGCCACCCCAGGCCGAACAGGTCGGCATGAATCAACCCGCCACCCAGCACTTGGCCTGCGATGGCGGCCAGCCCCAGGGTCATTCCCAGTAGACCAAAAGCACGACGGCTGTCGCCGTCATTGAAATTGACACGGATAGAGGCATAGACCTGCGGGAACAGCAACGCCGCCGCCAGCCCCTGTAATACCCGCGCAGCAATCAGGAAGCCGGCAGTGGGGGCCAGCCCGCACAGCAGGGAGGCGAAGGTGAACCCGGCCATGCCGATCACGAAGAGGCGGCGGCGCCCGAACAGGTCGCCCAGACGGCCGCCGGTAATCAGCAAGACGCCAAACGCAAGTTCATAGCCGGCCACGATGAAGCCAACCTGTGCGAAGCTGGCCGCCAACCCTGCTTGCAGGCTGGGGATGGCCACATTGACCACAAACAGATCGAAAATCGTCACGAAACCGGCCAATAGCAGCACCGACAAACCGAGCCAGGGCGGGCCGTCAACAGTGCGCACAGGCAGTACCGAAGGGTGGGAGTTCGAGTTCATCTTGCGCATCCTGAGAAGAGACGTCAGCATTCTCGAACCACCGTTAAGCGATTACAATTTAACCCTTTATGCTATTACTCAAAGTAACGAGATAAGCGATGCGAACCTTGGCACGAACACGCGTCGATCTGGCGGCATTCCTCCTGGCGCACCGCCAGCGGCTATCGCCTGTCGATGTGGGCCTACCCAGTGGTGGTCGCCGCCGCACGCCTGGGCTGCGACGTGAAGAAGTTGCCGCACTCGCAGGTGTCGGATTGACCTGGTACACGTGGCTGGAACAGGGCCGTGACATAGGGGTTTCGGCTGCTTTTCTGGACAACTTGGCGCGGGTGCTGAAGCTGGATGCCGCAGAACGACGCCACTTGTTCCTGTTGGCTCACGAACGGCCACCTGCCGAACCCGGCAAAACATGGTGCGTGCTACCCCCACTGGTACGGCGCCTGATGCACGACTTGCCGCACCCCGCCTTTGTACTCAACCTGCGCTGGGATGTACTGGGCTTCAATGCGCTTGCTAACCAGCTGTTTAACTTTGGCTCGCACACACCCGAGCGTCGCAATTTACTGTGGCTGCTGTTTACCGACTCTGTTCTGCGAGAGCAATTGTATGACTGGGATGAACAGGCGCCGCAGATGTTGTCGGGTTTCCGCCGCGACTTCGCCCGCGCCCCGCAAGATGCGGACATACATGAACTGGTGTCAGAACTGGAGCGCGTTTCACCGGAGTTCAAAGTTTGGTGGCGCCGGCACGATGTTCACGCCCCCTCTGCAGGCATGCGCAAGCTGACGATTGACGGCAAGATCGAGCTGTTCGAGCACACCTCGCTGACCATCGACGAAGACCGCCACCTACGCCTGGTGGTCTATGCCAAGTTAGCAGAGCCTTCCGTCGCTCTGCAGGCACCCTCTGGCTATCAGCAGGCCGAATAGAGGGTGAACAACCAGAAAAGGCGCTCCGCCATGAAGCCAACAAAACCACATACATTACTGCTCGCGTTGTGCCTGAGCCTGGGTGCCCCCCTTGCCTTGGCTGCCACAGACCTTAACGATCAGCGCGCCCCGGGCACACAATCTCACGACAATGGGCACATGAACGGCCAAGGCGATGCGACGGGCTCAGGAACACCAGGCGATAGCATGGGTACCGGTGATGGCGGTACTGATGACAATGGGACGGACAACACCGGAGGTGACGGTACCAACAGTAGCTCGGGAACCGGCAGTAATGGCTCTGGTGATAGCGGTACAGGCTCGGGCAGTGGAAGCCGCGGCTCGGCCGGTAGCGGATCAGGCTCAGGTTCCGGCAGTTAACTGAAATAGCCGATGGCGATGGGTTACTCGTTCATCGCCTATTTGGCGGCCCTGAGATCGTTTCAGCGCAAGCCCCGTTAGCCGCGCACTTAACGCCAATGCGTCATCAATGCACCGCGGATGCCACTGACCGGGTCTTGCTCAGGGAGCGGCACCTTGGCGATGCGCGCCAGCGCGCGCGGGTGGGCGGCGCTGTCGGGCCGCTGGATGTCGTAGTCTTCCTGCCCGTGTGGGTAGGCGCCGACCACCAGAAAGTCATCGCTGCATTCGATGCAGCAATGACCCGTGCCTGCCGGCAGCACCAGCACATCGCCGCGTTTTACGCTGACGCTTTGCCCAGATGCTCCGCCAAGCGTCAATCGGGCCTGCCCGCAAGCAATCCCCAGCGCCTCATGAGCGTTAGGGTGAAAGTGGTCATAATCGAAGATCCCGTCGCGCCACAGCGGGGTCCATTGGTGAGCCGCAAACAGTGCTTCGAAGGCACGGGCATTATCCAACGACGGATCAAGCTTCAGCCGATAGAACAGCACGGGAAAACGGCTGTTCGGCGTAGCGCCGTCGTCCTCGAAATACAACGCCTGCACGGCGGCATCTGCTGTGTTCATGAGCGTCACGATGCGCATCCTGATCGGTTGTTGGGTTCACCTTCGAACCCGCCCGCTGTTGCCAAGTTCCAGCCGGCAGACGGGTGCGGATACCGTTGAAACTTTCCCGACACCTGCCAAGTCCAGACCCCTATCGATCACTAAACGGGAGCAGGTAATGACCGGCACGGTAGGCGATTTTCTGGTGGAGCGTTTGTATCAATGGGGCGTGCGGCGCATCTTCGGTTACCCCGGCGACGGCATCAATGGCGTGTTCGGCGCGCTGAGCCGGGCCAACGGCAAGATTGAATTCATCCAGGCCCGCCATGAGGAAATGGCCGCCTTCATGGCCAGCGCCCATGCCAAGTTCACTGGCGAGCTTGGTGTTTGCATCGCGACCTCCGGCCCGGGCGCCTCGCACTTGCTGACCGGGCTGTACGATGCACGCATGGACCATCAGCCAGTGCTGGCCATCGTCGGTCAACAGGCCCGTGCAGCACTGGGCGGCCACTACCAGCAGGAGTTGGACCTGCTGTCGATGTTCAAGGATGTCGCCGGTGCGTTCGTCCAGCAGGCTTCCACGCCAGAACAGGTGCGCCACCTGCTCGACCGTGCGGTGCGTACGGCCGTCGGCGAACGCCGGGTCACCGCTGTTATTCTGCCCAACGACTTGCAGGACCTGCCCTACAACGAACCCACGAGGGCTCACGGTACGGTGCATTCAGGCATCGGCTACAGCAAGCCGAGGGTGTTGCCGTTCGACGAAGACCTGCAGCGCGCCGCCGCTGTACTCAACGCCGGGCGCAAAGTGGCGATACTGGTGGGTGCCGGCGCCCTGCAGGCGACTGAGCAGGTAATGGCGGTCGCCGAACAGCTCGGCGCTGGCGTGGCCAAAGCGCTGCTGGGCAAGGCTGTGCTACCGGATGATCTGCCGTGGGTCACCGGGTCGATCGGCCTGCTCGGCACCGAACCCAGTTATCAGCTGATGAGCGAATGCGACACCCTGCTAATGATCGGCTCCGGCTTCCCCTACTCCGAGTTTCTGCCCAAGGAAGGCCAGGCACGAGGCGTGCAGATCGACCTGCAACCCGACATGCTCAGCCTGCGCTACCCGATGGAGGTCAACCTGGTCGGCGATGCCAGCGAAACACTGCGCGCACTGTTGCCGTTACTTGAATACAAGACCGAACGGCGGTGGCGCGACAAGGTCCAGACCTGGCGTGCGGAGTGGGACAAGACCGTGGCCAAGCGCGCCCTGGTCAAGGCTGACCCGATCAACCCGCAACGTGTAGTGCATGAGCTGTCCCCTCGCCTGCCCGACCACGCCATCATCACCAGCGATTCCGGCTCCTGTGCCAACTGGTTTGCCCGCGACCTGCAGATTCGCCAGGGGATGCAGTGTTCGCTGTCCGGGGGCCTGGCTTGCATGGGCGCAGCTGTGCCCTACGCGATTGCAGCCAAGTTCGCCCACCCGCAACGGGCTGTGGTTGCCCTGGTGGGCGATGGGGCGATGCAGATGAACAACCTCGCCGAGCTGATCACCGTGGCCAAGTACTGGCAACAGTGGGACAACCCACAATGGATCTGTGCTGTGTTCAACAATGAGGACCTCAATCAGGTGACGTGGGAGCAACGGGTCATGGAGGGCGACCCCAAGTTCGAAGCGTCGCAGTCGATCCCTGACGTGCCCTACCATTTGTTCGCCATTTCCATTGGTCTGCAAGGTATCTACGTAGACCGCGAAGAGGATGTTGCCGCTGCGTGGGAGCGCGCGTTGGCTGCGGATCGGCCGGTACTGATCGAGTTCAAGACCGACCCGAACGTGCCGCCCCTGCCACCGCACATCAAGCTGGAGCAAGCGAAAAAGTTTGCCAGTACCTTGCTCAAGGGCGACCCCGACCAGGCGGGCATCATCGTCCAGACAGCCAAGCAGGTGCTCGGCTCGGTGCTACCAGGCAAAAAGTGATGGGCACGTCGGCTAACCGGCTGAACGTTTGCTCAGCCGGCCCGGTCGCACAACAAAGACGCAGCGGACTGCGCGAACCCTGACCGTGAGGACCTACCATGAGCGCGACCTCTCCCAATGGGGCTGAAGAACACCCCCTCTGCCTGACCCTCAATGGTCAACCCCGAACACTGCAGGTGCACCCCTGGACCACCTTGCTCGACCTGTTGCGTGAGCAGTTGGACCTGGTCGGCACCAAGAAGGGCTGTGACCATGGCCAGTGCGGGGCCTGCACCGTGCTGCGCGATGGCAAGCGCGTCAATGCTTGCCTGACGTTGGCCATCATGTGCGACGGGGCCGAGTTGGTAACCATCGAAGGGCTGGCCAGCGGCGACGTTCTGCACCCCATGCAGCGCGCATTCATCACTCACGATGCGTTTCAGTGCGGGTATTGCACGCCGGGCCAGATCTGCTCCGCCGTCGGGCTTGCCCATGAAGGGCATGCCGATACCCGCGAGGCGATCCGCGAACAGATGAGCGGCAACCTTTGCCGCTGTGGTGCCTACAGCAACATCGTCGCTGCGGTGGAAGAAGCCCTGCCGTTGATGAAGGACGAGGCCCAGCCACAACGAGGGCCGAACCCATGACGCCCTTCAGCTACCATAAGCCCGCATCGGTCAGTGAAGCCGTCGGCCTAGCTGACGCTTGCTCGCACTTCATTGCCGGGGGCACCAACCTTGTCGACCTGATGAAGGAAAACGTGGTTCGCCCCAAGCGCCTTATCGATATTTCCGGCCTTGGGCTGAACGGCATCCACCCCACCTCAAACGGCGGCGTGCGGATCGGCGCATTGGTGAGCAATGCCGACTTGGCCTGGCACCCGACGATCGAACAGCACTACCCGCTGTTATCGCATGCCATCCTCGCGGGGGCATCACCGCAGTTGAGGAACATGGCCAGCACCGGTGGCAACCTGCTGCAACGCACCCGTTGCTACTACTTCTATGACACCGGCACCCCCTGCAACAAGCGCGAACCGGGCAGCGGATGCCCTGCGCGTACAGGTATGAACCGCATCCATGCCATTCTCGGCGCCAGTGATGCCTGTGTCGCGACCCATCCCTCGGACATGTGCGTGGCATTGGCAGCGCTCGAAGCCGTGGTGCATGTACAGGGGCCGGGCGGTGAACGCCAGATACCCTTTGCGGCGTTCCATCGGCTCCCCGAGGACACCCCGGAGCGCGACAATCACCTGGCAGGCAATGAATTGGTGGTTGCCATCGAGCTGCCGCCCCCGGCGTTCGAACACCATTACCGTTACCTGAAAATACGCGACCGCGCCTCTTACGCGTTCGCGCTAGTGTCGGTCGCCGCCGCCTTGAGCTTCGATGGCATGCTGATCCAGCAGGCTCGCCTAGCGCTAGGCGGCGTTGCCCACAAGCCGTGGCGGGACCCGGTCGTGGAGCGCATGCTGGCCGGCCAAGTGCCTTGCGAAGCGCTCTTCACCCGCGCTGCGCAAGCGTTGCTGCAAGGTGCACAGCCCCTGAGCCACAACGGTTTCAAGGTGTCGCTCGCCCAGCGGGCAATCGTGCGGGCATTGAATGATGCGGCGCGCGGCGCCGCGGACTGGGGAACACGACCATGATCAAACCCATACTGGTAGTTGGCACGCCCCTGGACCGCGTTGACGGCGTGGCGAAGGTCACCGGGCAGGCGCGCTATGCAGGCGAATACCCCGAGGCGGGGTTGCTTCATGGCAGCGTGGTATCCAGTACCATCGCCTGCGGTCGGGTGCTCGACATCGACAGTTCGCAGGCCATGCGAGTGCCCGGGGTCATCGCCGTGCTCGACCATGGCCATCGTCCGCGCATCTCCAGTTACGACGACGACTACAGCGACGCCGATGCTGCGCAGGGGTCGCCGTTTCGGCCCTTGTTCAATGATCGCGTGCTCTACAGCGGGCAACCGTTGGCGCTAGTGGTCGCCGAAACCCTCGAACTGGCCCGCTATGCAGGTTCGCTGATCAGGATCGACTATGCCGAGGAAGCCCACCAGACAGACCTTGGCGCATGCCAACAGTCACATGCGGCACCTGCGCAAACACCGGCGCCGCGTGGCGACTTCGCCGGGCAGTTTGCCGGGGCCGCGGTGCAGGTGGATGCCACCTACCTGACGGCCAACGAGCATCACAACCCGATGGAGCCCCATGCCTCGACCGTACTGTACAAAGCCGATGGCACCCTGGAAATCCACGACAAGACCCAAGGCACCCAGAACTGCCAGGACTACCTGCACAAGGTGTTCGGCCTGCCCAAGGCAAGCATCCGCGTGCGCGCGGCGTTCGTCGGCGGTGCTTTCGGCTCGGGATTGCGCCCGCAGTACCAGTTGCCGCTGGCAGTGATGGCAGCGTTGCACCTGCAGCGCTCGGTGCGGGTTACGCTAACGCGCCAGCAGATGTTCACTTTTGGCTACCGGCCCCGCACCGAGCAGCGCCTGCGCCTGGGTGCAGACGCAAACGGGCGCTTGCTGGCGATCGCCCACGATGCGCTTGGCCAGACCTCCCGTTTCGAGGACTTCACCGAGCACCTGGTGGAATGGAGCGGCATGCTCTACCAGTGCGACAATGTGGCGCTCAGCTACCGCCTGGCTTCGCTCGATGTGTACACCCCGCTGGACATGCGTGCGCCTGGGGCCGCGTCCGGGATGATTGCCTTGGAATGCGCCATGGATGAGCTGGCCTGTGCAGCGCAGATCGACCCGGTTGACCTGCGCCAGCGTAATTTTGCCGCCAACAATGCCAACGAAGGCAAACCCTATTCCAGCAAAGAGCTGCTGGCGTGTTACCAGCAAGGCGCCGAACGTTTTGGCTGGCGTAACCGCAACCCCCAACCGCGCAGCATGCGCAATGGCAGCCAGTTAGTAGGCTGGGGTATGGCCGGTGGCGTTTGGGAAGCCATGCAGATGAAGGCCAGCGCCAAGGCCCATATCAATGCCCAAGGCCACCTCACCGTCAGCAGTGCCACCACCGATATCGGGACCGGCACCTACACCGTCATGACTCAGATTGCCGCCGACGCCGCTGGCGTCAGGGTGCAGGATGTCACCTTCATGCTGGGTGACTCCTCACTGCCCACCGCCCCGCTTCAGGGCGGATCGTTCACGGTGTCGTCGGTGGGCTCGGCCGTGCGCCAGGCCTGCCAGGTACTGCGCACCAAAGTGCTGGAACATGCGCGCAAAATGTACCCCCAAGTGGCCAGCACGCCCCGGGAGCAGATCGTTTTCGCCGAGGGCTACCTGCACGCGGGCAACCATCGGCTGGTCTTGGCGGACATCGTTGCCAGCGCCCCCGACGGGGAGTTTGCCGTGCAGATCGACGCCGAACCCGGCGCCAGGCGCCAACCGTTCTCCACCGCCACCCATTCGGCGGTCTTCGTGGAAGTCCACGTCGACGAGGACCTTGGCATGATCAAATTAACTCGAGTGGTCAGCGCGGTGGCGGCAGGATGGGTGGTCAATCCGAAAACCGCGCGCAGTCAGATTCTGGGGGGCGTGGTGTGGGGGGTGGGCATGGCCCTGCACGAAGCAGCGTTGACCGACCATCGGTTGGGCCGCATCGTCAACCACAACCTGGCGGAATACCAAATCCCAGTCAACGCAGACAGCGGGGATATTGACGTGATCTTCGTTGAAGAGCACGACGATATTGTCAACGAGCTGGGGTCCAAGGGTGTCGGCGAAATCGGCATCGTCGGTGTAGCCGCCGCGGTGGCCAACGCGGTCTACCATGCCACGGGCAAGCGTGTAAGGGACTTTCCCATCACGCTCGACAAGGTGCTGTGATTGAGCCAGCCAACATCACACGGCGCAAACCTCAATGTGGGACAACCCAAGCACATTGGCTTGAGCCATGATCTCGCTCGGCGATGAATCAGCAGCAGGCAGCACAAGCCCGTTTTCGCTGTCCCCGAAATGCAACACAATCAGGTGCATTGCAGCTTCGTGACGACTGAGCGTGCCCTGCTCCACCTCCAATCGATAACGTTTCGGCTCTTCAGCCAAGCGATAGTTAATGTTGTAAGTTGCCATACTCACCTCAGGTCCAAGTGCAGGGGTTCGGCGCCCCGCTCCGTGTTCCTTCAGGGAGATCAACGCAGGCAAAAAAGTTCAGCTCAGGCAACCAAGCGAACCTGGTGAACCATTTGCATCGTCAATACGTCCACCGCAAAAGCACTACGAGTCGACACCAAGATGGCAAATGATCCCGTATTGGCCGTGCTCGGCTATCTCAAAGACCACCACCTGGTACTTACCACTGCCGAATCCTGTACAGCAGGCTGCATGGTTGCTTTGCTGGCGGCTTTCCCCGGTACAGGCGAGGTACTGGAAAGCGGCTATGTCGTCTATTCCCCTTCCGCCAAGAAGCGCCTACTCGGGGTAAGCGCGGAAACGATCGAACGGTACGGGCTGACCAGTGAGCCAGTCGCCTGGGAAATGGCCCGAGGGGCATTGAAGGACAGCGATGCCAACGTCGTTATTGCAACTACCGGTGTAGCCGGGCCTAGCCCAACCTCTGGGGTACTACCCGGCACACTGTGCTTTGCGTGGGCATTTGCCGGCGAGCCCATTGCCGTGTTTACCCGCACCCAGCGATTTTTTGGAGAGCGGTCGCAGGTCATGCATGACGGCGCCGTCTACGGGCTAACCCGGCTGATTCATTATCACGAGCGCTGGCTGCGTGGGGAGCGCGCCTGAGAGCAAGGGTGCCGCATTACCAAATCGCAATGTCGTAGGTCAGGTAGATGCGGTTACTGTCGCGCCCGCGGGAAAAATCAGAACGGTAGACATAGTTGCGTAGTTTTACACCCAGCCCTTTGACAGGCCCTGACTGCACAACGTAGGCCAGTTCCATGTCACGTTCCCATTCGTTGAGTTCAGCTTCAGCGGAACGACCGTTGTCCCCGCTCAGGTATCGCGCCATGAACGTGAGCCCAGGGACACCGGCTGCTGCAAAATTGTAGGCATAGCTTGCCATCCAGGTTTTCTCTTCCTCCTCGATGAACTTGCCGATGCCGACGTTGCTGAACGAATAAACCGTCGCACCGCTGATGTAGGGCAGCCCGGCATCGCCATCTAGCATCTGGTAACCGGCACCGACGGTGTGCCCGGAGTGGGTATACGACACCTGCCCGCTGAACATGTCGTTGTCGATCTTGCCGCCATAAGCAGCTCCGCTGTCACGGCTCTTGAAGTAGCGCAGGTCGGTGGTGAACACCCCGCCGGCCAAGGGTAGATCGTGCACCAGCCCTGCATAATCCTGGCGGTAGAAGTGCTCGAGCTGGCCGTGGAAGTAGCTCACACGCAGTTGCTTGCTGATGGCAAAGTCAGCACCCGCAAAGCTGAAATCGCCAGAATCATCGCCGCCGTAACCATCCAGGTAAGGCCAGGCCCGCTGCCGTCGGAGAGACGCCGGTAAGTGCTGGGCCATGTTACCGAACGGTGCCAGTCCATGCTCGACACCGTCTGTGGATCCGACGCACTGCGCTAGCGACGTTACAAGGTCAGCACTGGCCCGCGCGCCTAAGCGTCATTGCGCAGATAGGCCGACATAGCCAGGGCATCGCCCAACGCGGCACCGTTTGCAGTGTTGTCGAACACGCACCACGTAGGTAGCCCCGCAGCACGTCGAACGTTTAACTGGGCCGCCAGGCGCTGCAGATACTCGCTGCCATAGGCGCTGCGGTAGATCTGCGGCTCGCCATGCAAACGCCAGTAGACCAGCCCCGGCCAGCCTCCTGGCAGCTCATCCACGCCAAAGCGCGCCGGGCTGGCAGCGACCTGAGCGACCTGAAAGTCGACAAGCAACGGCTGCGCTGCCGACCATGATCGATGCCTGGGTTCAACGGCCAGCGACCCTGCATAACGCTTTCGCACGGACTCAAAAAATCGATAGGCCACGGCTCCGTCGTACGCCAACGAAGGTGGCAACTGCACCAGCAGGCAGCCGAGACGACTGCCCAAATGCCCGCACTCATCAAGGAACCTGTCGAGCGGCCCCTCACACGCTTGCAACCTCTGCTCATGCGTGACGGCCTTGGGCAGCTTGACTGAAAAGCGAAAATCCTCAGGTACCGATTCAGCCCATCGGGCATAGGTTTTTGGGCGATGAGGACGGTAAAACGACGTGTTGATCTCAACCGCATTCAAGCGTGCCGCGTAACGCTGCAACTGGCTTCCCTCTAAAGCAAACTCATTGCCGTAAGGGCGTGACAAGCTCCAGCCGGCGCAACCGAGGAGAATCATTACGCAAGCGCCGTGGTCCGCAGGGGCGTCACCGTGAATGCATGATAATCCGCACCCGCGACCGCCATCATAAAAGACTGATCGGCCAAGCGACGCAGGTCACGCCACGCCTCCCAGTCGATCAGGTCCAGCCGGTCCATTTCATCGGCCTGGCGCAGCAGTTCCTCGTGGTAACTGCTGGGGCAGTTGCGCCGAATTGCCTGGTCATCGAAGGTTACAAACCAACGAGTGATGGCTTCGAGACGGCGCTGCTCTGCGCCGACGGGCTTTGTAAACGCATTCATCTCGATCACCCCATGCTCTTCTGATAATCGAGACGCGAGCACTGGAATAGGTTCCTTCGTAGCACTCAGCCGGTCATTCAGTATCAAAATGAACACCGAACAGCGGGTTCGCGAACTGCAAGCGGAAATCGCTCACTTACGTACCCGTTGAGTGAGGCCAGGACTGGATAAAAAGCTGTACAACTTCGTTGACTTGTACAAATTTAGTCATAGGCTTGAGCTATATCCCTTCAACAGTTCACTGTTGCTTGAGGATCATCTGGAGCCAAACATGTCCGTTTTTCAGCCATTCGCCAAGCCCTTCAATAATCTTGAAAGGGGCAATCTCGACGCCCATTTTTGTCCGGCCGGTGAATGATGCCCAGCAGCTGGCTGGTCGCCAATGCACTCTGGTTGCAGGCCGGTTGGTGGGCTTGCGTGCTGGGCGCTCGCTACCCTGGCTTATTGCTGCTGGTGCCGCTCGGCCTGGCCATACACCTGTGGCTCTGCCCGGACTACAAGGTAGAAATCAAGGCATTGTTGCGTGTCGTATTGGCCGGCTGCGTGCTGGATAGCGTGCTGGGGGCACTGGGCGTATTCAGCTTCGATACGTGGCCCCTGCCCTTGTGGCTGGTATTGCTGTGGTGGGTACTGGCCAGCGGCCTTCGCCATAGCCTGGCCTGGGCCGGCCGGCCCTACTGGCGCGGCGCGTTGCTGGGCGCCCTTGGCGCCCCACTGGCCTACGTCGGTGGCGCCAGGTTGGCGGGGGTCGGCCTGCCGCTGGGTGTGATTGAAACCGGCTTGTTGCTTATGCCGGTGTGGGCCCTGGCCCTGCCATTACTGCTGCGCATCGCGGCGCGGCGCTGACCGGCGGCAGCGTTCGGAGCAAGGGCCAATGGGGCCGCTGCGCGGCCCATCGCAGGCAAGCCAGCTCCTACAGGGCTTGCGTATTTCATGTGACTCTCGCTCACCTGTAGGAGCTGGCTTGCCTGCGATGGGCTGCACAGCAGCCCCAATTACAGCCGATGACTTCTAACTGACTGGCATTAGGCAGGAGGCTCTTTTTCATACCACCTCGCCAGCATCCAGCCGCGTCAGCAGTGACTGGCCACGCTGCCACACCGCTTCGCGATGGCCAGGCGGCATGCCGTCCAAGTTACGGTAGA
Source organism: Pseudomonas sp. DCB_AW (assembly GCF_026240895.1). Taxonomy (NCBI): domain Bacteria; kingdom Pseudomonadati; phylum Pseudomonadota; class Gammaproteobacteria; order Pseudomonadales; family Pseudomonadaceae; genus Pseudomonas; species Pseudomonas sp. DCB_AW. Next base: position 60,460 of record NZ_JAPFCE010000006.1, on the reverse strand, counting down.
CCATGGCCAGGCGTGGATTGGCCGACAGCTGAGCGCGGTGACGTATCAGAAAATGCCAGTACAAGGCGTTGAATGGGCAGGCATCCTCCTCGATCACATGGTCGACCTTGTAGCTGCACGCCTTGCAATGGTCGGACATCCGCTGGATGTAACGACCACTGGCACAGTACGGTTTCGACCCCAGGTACCCACCGTCGGCATGCATGACCATGCCCAGCGTGTTAGGCAGTTCGACCCAGTCGAAGGCATCCATGTACACGGCCAAGTACCACTCGCAAATGGCGTCTGGCACGATGCCGGCCAACAGGGCGAAATTACCGGTAACCATCAGCCGCTGGATATGGTGGGCGTAACCCAAGCGCAACGTCTGCCCGATGGTTTGCGCCATGCAGCGCATGCGGGTGGCGCCCGTCCAGTAGAATTCCGGTAAGGCACGCTGGTTTCCCAGATGATTGAGCCCGGCATACTCAGGCATTCGCAGCCAGTAGATGCCGTGCACATACTCGCGCCAGCCAATCAACTGGCGGATGAAGCCTTCGGCGGCATTCAGCGGCACCCGCCCCTCACGCCACGCCTTGTCGAAATCGTCGCACAGGCAACGCACATCCAGAAGGCCAATGTTGAGTGCCGCGCTGATGCGCGCATGGAACAGGTACGGTTCGCCTTCTGCCATGGCGTCCTGGTAGTCACCGAACGCCGCCAGGCCGAAATCGAGAAAATGCTGCCAGAGCTGATGAGCCTGCTCATGGGTCACGGGGTAGTTGAACCCGTCCACGGCCCCGTAATGGTCACTGAAACGCTGCCGAACCAAGGCCACTACCGCTGTCGTGATCGCGTCCGGCTCAAACTGCGCAGCGAACGGCCCTCGCAACTGGCGCGGCAACGGCTTGCGGTTGTCCCCATCAAAATTCCAGGCACCGCCTGCGGGGCTGCCATCGGCCTCCAACAGCAACCCGCAACGCTTGCGCATGCCGCGGTAGAAATGCTCCATGCGCAGTTGCTTACGCCCCTGCGCCCACCGCGCGAAGGCTTCACGCGAGCACAAAAAGCGCGTATCGCGGTGCCACACAAGCGGCAGCTGCGCATCGCGCAGCGCCTGCTCCAGGCGCCATTCACCGCACTCTGTCAGGTGGATGTGCGTGGCGCCCAATGCCTGCTGCCAACGACGCAGCTCGCCCGCAATGCTACCGCTGTTGCCGGCAGCGTTAAGCTCGACATAGTGCACCTGCCAACCCCGCTCCCGCAGCGACTTTGCGAAATGCCGCATGGCACTGAAGATGAGGATGATCTTCAGCGGATGATGCGGCACGTAGCGGGCCTCACCCTCCACTTCCGCCATCAGAATAGCGTCGCGGGTAGGGTCCAGGGCCGCCAGGCTTGCCAGGTCGAACGACAGTTGGTCACCGAGCACCAACCCCAGCCGCGAGGGCCGGGCTACCATTGGGTTGTCAGCGTCACGGGCACCCGCAGCGGCGCGATAGGCCCGTCACGCTGCCCACACATTTCATCATGCACCACCTGCTGCACCAGCATGCACGGCACCGGTGGCAGCTCGGCCAGCAAGTGGCGCAGCTCGGTGGTGGAGCGCAGGCGAACGGGCTGACCACGATCATCAATCAACGTGACCGGGCCGGCACCGGTCAGTGCGCGGAGGATGTAGAAGCCACCTTCGAGCGACAGCAGTTCAAGCTCTTTTACTTCACCGGCCGTAACCCGTTGAGTGAGCGCATTCAGGTTCATGGTGTGCCCTCTGGCAAGCGGCGGAAGAACAGCGTGATCTGCCCAATCTCCACACCCAGTTTGCTCATGCTTGAGCGGTTGATCAGGGTGTCGTCATCCATCAGGTACATCCAGTCGTCCAGGTCCACCTGCCAATGCTCCCCGTCTACCGGCAGGTCCAGCCGGTAGCGCCAGCGCAGCGCATTACCGGCCGATTCGCCATGGGCCTCGCCGATCACGTCACCTGCTGTTCCTCGCCAGCGGCCCGCACCTTCCGGCACCAGCGTCCAGGTTCGCTGCTGACGCGTGCCATCGCTGTAAAGAAAATGCTCATCGAGGATCAGCCGCTCACCGTCGCGGCGGCTGTCGATACGCACGTGAAAGCGCTTCACCACCTCGCCGGAACGCTTCTGGAACATCCCCCAGGCTTGCACCGGTCGCGAGAAGAATGCCGCCAGGTCGAGTTTCGGCTGCTCCTTGGCGTAGTGCTCGACACCGACGTTGCCACAACTGCCGAGGAGCAGGCAGCCAACCAGTAACAGTGCTCTGTACATGTTCACGTCCCTCGGTCGTTGCCCGCCAGCCCGAGCAGGCGCTGGCGCAGCTGTGGGTCCCTGGCCCGTGGGTCGAGCCAGATGGCGAAGAATGCTCGGGAAAATTCCGGGTCGGCGATTACCTGGCTGAGTGCGCCATCGACATAGAAGCGAGACCCTTGCCCTGGCAGGTACACACCCGTGATACGCATACCCGGGCGCACATCCACGAATGCCGCTTCAAGCGCCTTGCTCCACGCTGCGCGTTGCTGCGGCGTGATGTTGGCGTTAAGGCGGCGTATCTCCGCAAGGCTCGCGTCTACCAGCGTCTCCTTGGACAGCGATCGGTGGTAGCGCAGTTCCAGGGCAAAGGGCTGGTTCCAGTCCTGAACCGGCCCCACTGTCCACAGCCGGGCGCTGTAAAGGCGCACGCCGAACCACGTGAAATCGCCAGCACCCAACGGTTGCGCCGTTGGCAATTCGGCTCGCCAGTCCGCTGCTACGGTCGACAGCGCAACCATCAGCACGCACAGGCTGGCCCAACGCGCAGGAGGCACCATGCTTACCTCGAACAATTGGGAAAATCCTGTACAAGAATAGCTTTTTGTATAGGTTTCAACAAACCCTTGTACAGCGTTGATGAGGACGGTAAACACGGGTCATCCGCCGCTAAAAAAAACCGCTGAAACGCTTGCTCTGAACTTTGTCCTGCCCAACGGATTCCCCTGCTTACTCACTGCAATATCTGCTGCACAGCCGGCTTTCAGAAAAGGGGTTTTCACCATGATCGATCAAGCGACAGGTATGAAACCAGGCGAGCGCTATTGCGTGGAGAACGTCGAGCGCGCCCATCAGTTCCCGGGGTACTTTCAAGACGGCAAGTATTACCTCGGCTCCGAACTGCTGACTGCGGTCGGCTGGCTCGAAGGCACGCAGTTCATCTACGACAGCCTGGATGCTGAAGGCGAACCCGTCTTTCCGGATCGGATAGCGGGCACCATCGAGGGCTTGAAGCTGGTAATGGCTGATGGAACCACCCTTGAGCTTTGCCCCCTAGAAGCCAGTGCCACACTGCCGTCTAACGACAGCGAAGACTCACCAGCCCCAGCGCACTCCATGCCAATGAGCCCGACGCCGATCAAAGGCCCATTGCGCGGAAAGGTCGTGGTCATCACCGGCGCCTCCAGCGGCATAGGCCGGGCGGCTGCGCATGCGTTTGCCTGCAAAGGTGCCCGACTGGTGCTCGCGGCACGCGATGAGGAAGCGTTGTTCGACGTGCTGGATGAATGCACCGACTGCGGCACGGACGCTGTCGCCATCACCACCGACGTCACCCACAGCGATCAAGTGGCAGCCCTGGCCACCCAAGCTGCCGAGTTTGGCCATGGACGTATCGATATCTGGATCAACAACGCCAGGGTTGGCGCGTTGGGCAGCTTCGACGAAACACCGCTAGAGGCACATGAGCAGGTGATTCAAACCGACCTGGTCGGTTATCTGCGCGGCGCTTACGTGGTGCTTCCCTACTTCAAAGCACAGCGCAGCGGCATACTGATCAACACCTTGTCGCTTGGCAGCTGGATCGCCCAACCCTATGCGGCAGCCTACTCGGCGAGCAAGTTCGGCCTGCGTGGCCTGACCGAAGCGCTGCGCGGTGAGCTGACGGAGTTCCCCGGCATTCATGTGTGTGATCTTTATCCGGCCGTCATGGACACGCCAGGCTTGCGGGACGCAGGCAACTACACCGGCCACGCGCTGACACCCCCAGGGCCGATCTACGACCCGGAACGGGTGGCAAACGCCATGGTAGCCTGCGCCATTTCCCCGAGCGCGCGCACCACTGTCGGCGCTGCCGCTCGCCTCGCCCATCTGGCCAGCTACCTGGTACCGGGGCTGCCTCAGTTGTCAGGCTGGCTCACGCGCTGGGGCTTGAACCGCAGCCCTAGCGCGGCGATATCTTCCGGGAATCTGTTCGAGCCACCCGATGACCGGCGAAGTGTGGACGGTGGCTGGAGAACTCAGAAAGATAAAACGTCGTTATGGGTGGGTGCGGCGCTGCTGGGTGTCATTGCCGGGTTTGTCTTCACCCGTTCGCAACGCAGGCGCCGCTAGGGTTTGCTGGCAGTCATTTGCGCACAGCAGCGCGCCCGTCACGCGAGCTGGATATACACCGAGTAGCTGCCCAGCAAAACCCAGAACCCGAGAAAAATCCAAGGCGTGCGAAGGGAGAACAGCAAGGATTTCCGGTGCCCGGCCCGGGACGTCTCAGCCTCGCAGAACAAGGGCGATTCATCATAGGCCAGGCCCATCATCGGCTCACTGCGCAGCAAGTGGCTCTGCTTCAACTGCCAGTGCTCGATGATCCGGAACGCCGCGCGGATGCCTGGCCAGGCATTCAACGAGCTCAACACGCCGAGCAGGGCGAGAAACGCCGGCACGATCAACGTGAACATTTCCCCCCAGCTCTGGTTAAGGTTGCTCATCGAAGACACGAAGGCGATGACCAGGAACGACTGAGCGGCCAGATACGCATCGGTGCGGTTGGCCAGGATAGTGGTCTCGTACTGGATTTCGCGTCGATAGAAATCCAGGCGTTCCTTGGGCGTGCCGAACATCCGCGCATTCTGCTGATCGATCTCATGCTCAGAGGTGGTGGGCGTAATAATTCGAGGCACTCGGGCGCTCCTGAAAGGGGTGAGAGCAGCGCACTGCTGATCAGCGATAGAGCGATCCCTTCAACGAAAATTCATTGCAAGTGGGTGGCAGGCCGTCCGTCGTTCAAAACCAGCATCCACTTCAACACTGGCTTCCCGCACCGTTCGAACGGTAATGAGCGTTCTCAACTGCAGGAGCTTCGACCATGAGCGACTACCCTACTCCGCCATTCCCCTCGCAACCGCAAAGCGTCCCCGGTTCGCAGCGCAAGATGGAGCCGTACCCGGACTGCGGTGAGCAGACCTATACAGGCCACAACCGGCTCGAAGGCAAAATCGCCTTGATCACCGGCGCCGACAGCGGCATCGGTCGGGCCGTTGCGATTGCCTACGCGCGTGAAGGTGCGGACGTTGCCATCGCCTACCTGGATGAGCACGAAGATGCGCAAGAAACGGCGCGCTGGGTCGAAGCCGCGGGCCGCCAGTGCCTCCTGCTGCCCGGTGACCTGGCGCACAAACAGCACTGTTACACCATCGTCGACAAGACCGTGGAACAGTTCGGTCGCATCGACATCCTGGTCAACAACGCCGCATTCCAGATGGCCCATGAAAGCCTGGATGACATTGACGATGAGGAGTGGGTGAAGACGTTCGACACCAACATCACCGCCATCTTCCGCATCTGCCAACGGGCATTGCCGTCAATGCCGAAGGGCGGATCGATCATCAATACCAGCTCGGTCAATTCCGATGACCCGTCACCCAGCCTGTTGGCCTACGCCGCCACCAAAGGCGCCATTGCCAACTTCACTGCAGGCCTCGCCCAGTTGCTGGCGAAGCAAGGCATCCGGGTCAACAGCGTGGCGCCAGGCCCGATCTGGACGCCGTTGATCCCCGCCACCATGCCGGATGAGGCCGTCAGAAACTTTGGCTCGGGCTACCCTATGGGGCGGCCAGGGCAACCGGTCGAGGTGGCGCCGATCTACGTTTTGCTGGGCTCTGATGAAGCCAGTTATATCTCGGGTTCACGCTACGGCGTCACGGGCGGCAAACCGATCCTCTGACGACCATGACAAGGCTTGCTGTCGCAGGCCTCGACGCTTCATCTGCGCGCTGCGAGCCATGCGGTAAAGACTTGAACCATTCGCACGCCCATCACGTCCACCGCAACAGAACCGATGAGTTTGTACCCAGCAATCCGTGTTTCTCCTACCGCCATGAGGTGCCTGCATGAACGCTATCGACCTGTTGATTCAAGACCATAAATTGGTGAAGAAGCTGCTGGCTGAATTGTCTTCAACCACCGAGCGAGCCGTGAAAAAGCGCGCCGAACTGCTGCACCGGATCGAGCAGGAGCTGCAAGTCCACACTGCTCTGGAGGAGGACATCCTCTACCCGGCCATCAAGAAAGCCGGCGGCAAGGAAGAAGCGAAGATGTATTACGAAGCCAAGGAAGAACACCGTACCGTGGATTCGCTGGTGCTTCCTGATCTGCTTCATACCGAAACCGGCACCCTCGAATTTGCCGGGCGGGTGAAGGTGATGAAAGAGCTGCTTGAACATCACATCGAAGAAGAGGAAGGCGAACTGTTCCCCACTGCGAAAAAGCTGCTGGGCAAAGATCAGCTGGAAGAGATGGGCGTTGCCATGGAGGCGCACAGAAAAATGCTCAAGGGCGAACGACGGGCTGCATGAACCCAATGCGCCACAGCAAAAAAAGAAATTAAAGAAGGCCAATTTATTACCTTAAGGAATAAAAATAGCACCGAACGATATTGGTATATACCAGATGTCTACCCGTTAAATCTGCTCCCTGAGCCCTGAGGGCACCAAGGAGCACGAAAGGATGAACGCTGTACGGGTAATGCTGGAGTATTTCCACCCTTGGCCAAATTCGGCAGGGTTCTACGTCGCAAGGGAGCGCGGGTGGTATCAGGACGCCGGCTTGTCGGTGCAACTGGTAGTGCCCGACCCCTTCCATGGCGACACGTTGGAGCACCTGCTCAAAGGCGATGCGGATGTCGGCGTATTTCCCAGCAATCGCTTGCTGGTCAGGCGCAGCCTCGGCCAGCCGCTGCTGGGTGTCGCGGCCATCAACCATCGGGGCCTTGAATCGATCCAGACCCTCACCGACTTCGGCATTCGCCGCCCCAGGGACCTCGCAGGCAAACGCCTGGCGCTCAACCCCACGCCCCGTGGCCTGGCCATGGTGCGCCATCTGGTGGCCGCCGATGGCGGCGACCCGGATGCCGTGATCATCGTCGACAGCAAAGTGCGCGAACTGCGCCCGGAAGACCTGGCGGCAGGCATTGCCGACGCCAGTTTTGGCGGTTACTGGGCCTGGGAAGCCTTGATGGACAGCCCGGTTGCGGCCGAGCGACGTGTGGTCTGGCCAGTCGATGACATTGGCGCACCGCGTTATCACAGCTACCTGCTGGGCGGGCAGCAACGCTGGTTCGAGGACAACCCCGAGATCGCCCGCGCCTTTCTCGCCGCCACCGAGCGTGGCTTTCGCGCAGCGGCCGCTGACCCGCAAAGCGCGTTGGGCGCCTATGAGGCCGCCATCCCTTACTTTCCGAGGGCGCTGCTCAGCCAATCGCTACAGCACATCGCACCCACTTGGCTGCATGAGCAGCGCTGGGGCCAGCAACGCGAAGAATTGATCGCCCCCTACGCCCAGTGGCTGCACCACCACGGCGTACTGGCCGACGCCGACGCTTGGCGTGGTGCCACCAGTAACCGTTACCTGCCGGAGCCACAGGCATGAACGAGCCCTTGCGCATGGCCCATGGCATGGGCGTGCAGCCAGTAGAAGCCGACTGGCCCGCGCTGACTCAGGTGGATGTGGAAGCGGTACTGAGCCACTTCCCGCGGCTTGGCGCCGTGGGCCCGCTGCACTGGCACAGCCCCCGCCCCTTCTCGGCTGCCGCGCAGGTGCGCACGGAACAGGGCGAGTTGTTCGTCAAACGCCACCACCGCAGTGTCCGCCAGCCCGCCTGGCTGCTGGAGGAACACCGCTTCGTTCAGCACCTTGAACAGCGTGGCGCGCTCGTTGTCACCCCGTTACTCGACCGCAATGGCAACAGTGTGGTGGCCCTGGGTGAATGGACTTACGAGGTGCTGCCCTGCGCCCAGGGCCAGGACCTGTACCGTGACGCGCTGTCATGGACACCCTTTCTCAGCCTGCCGCACGCCCATGCAGCGGGCGTTGCCCTCGCTCGCCTGCACCTGGCCGCCGAAGGCTTCACTGCGGGCGCCCGACGCACGCCCGTATTGATTGCCAACCTGCGGTTCTTCAGCCACCACGCGCCGCTGTCGTCCATCGAAGCAGCCTTGACGCAGCAGCCCGCACTGGCCCACTACCTCGCAGACAAACACTGGCAGCAGGCCCTGAGCGAACTCTATCTGCCCCATCACTGCGCCCTGCTGCCCCTGCTGCAGCACCAGCCGGCGCTGTGGACCCACAACGACTGGCACGCCTCCAACCTGCTGTGGGACGAATCGGCAAACACCACGCAGGTGCTCAGCGTCCTTGATTTCGGCCTGAGTGACCGGACTTTCGCCGTGTTCGACCTGGCCACTGCGGTAGAACGCAATTGCATTCCCTGGCTTGAACTTGATGCAGGCGGGCGCGCCGCCGCCGACCTCGACGCCGTCGATGCACTGCTGGCCGGTTACCACAGCCAGCGGCCCCTGACACAGGCCGACCTGCTCACGCTCAAAGCGCTGCTGCCATTGGTCCATGTGGATTTCGCCCTCGCCGAAATCGACTACTTCCAGGGCATCGTCGGATCCCGGAGCAACGCCGACATCGCCTACCACAATTTCTTGATCGGCCATGGCCAATGGTTTGGCGACAGCGAAGGCACCCGCCTGCTCGATCATCTGCACCGCATCGCACGCGCGCGCTGACAGGAGCCCCTATGCCCGACATCCTCATTTCACCCAACGCCTTGCACCACGCCCTGCAACAGCCGGGCCTGGTGGTGCTCGACGCCAGTGTGGAACTGGCCGCCGCCCAGTTCGATGGCGACTACCGCGTCGCCAGTGGCCATGCGGCCTGGCTGGCCGCACACATCCCGACGGCGCGGCATGCCGACCTGACGCGCGAGCTGGCCGGCACCGCAGCGAGCTACAGCTTCGCCCTGCCCTCGCCAACGGAGGCAGCCGCGGCGCTGGCACGCCTGGGCATCGCCGAGGCACGGCACATCGTGGTCTACGACCGGCATGAGGGTTTTTGGGCCGCACGCCTGTGGTGGATGCTGCGTAGCCTGGGCGTGGCCGCGTCGGTGCTCGACGGCGGCCTGAAGGCCTGGCGCCAGGCCAACCTGCCCTTGGCCCGCGGTGAGCAAGCTCAGCCTGGTGTAGCGGGTTCGCCAGTGTCGCTCACCGTCCTTCCAGGGTACTGGGCAAACCGCGAAGACGTGCTGGCCGTACTCGATGGACAAGCGCCAGGCACGCTGGTGTGTGCGCTGTCCAAGGGGCTGTTCGAGGGCAGCGCGGTGACCCGCTATGCCCGACGCGGCCATATCCCCGGCAGCCTCAACCGACCGGCGCGGCAACTGTTCGACGCGCAGGGCCGCTACCTGGCGCCCGACGCATTGGCCCGCGCACTCGGCCCAGCATTGGTCGAAGGCACCCAGCCACTGGTCCTCTACTGTGGCGGCGGTATTTCCGCGGCCGCCACTGCCCTGGCCCTGACGCTCCTGGGGCGCCAGGGCGTTTCGATCTATGACGGCTCGCTGCAGGAATGGGCAGCTGACCCTGCATTACCAATGACCACCGGAGCAACGCCGGCCTGAAGTTACACCCCCTTCAAGCGCCCGCTCAACGATGCTGTCGCCGCTGCATAGGCGCGGCATCGCGAGCACAGGTTTACCCGATTTTCGGTGCCACACCGCTGGTCACCCAGGAGTTCGTTCATGGCTTCATCCTTGTCTTTTCATCACCGCCACGGCCTCGCGCTGGGGCTGCTGAGCCTGTCATTGAACCCGGCCCTGGCCTGGGCAGACAGCACCCTGCTGGAGGCCATCACCGTGACGGGCGCACAGACCAACAGCTACCAAGCCTCCTCAGCCTCGGTGGGGGGGCTGGGCGAGGCGCCACTGCTCGATACGCCGGCCTCGGTTGCGGTGTTCACCGAGCAACTGCTCAAGGACCGCCAGGCCAGGCTGCTCAGCGACGTGCTCAGCAACGACGCCTCGACCGGCGAAAGCTATGCGCCGATCGGTTACTACGAAAACTTCGTGGTTCGCGGGTTTTCCCTCAGCGCCGCCAACAGCTACAAGATCAACGGCAGCACCATCACCGGCGAGCAGAACGTCGCGCTGGAAAACAAACAGCAGGTCGAGCTGCTCAAAGGCCTTTCCGGGTTGCAACGTGGCGTTTCCGAGCCGGGCGGGCTGGTCAACTACGTCACCAAGCGCCCGCAGAACGTACGTTCAGTCACCGTCGCAAGCAACGAATCAGGCGAGCGCTATGTGGCCACCGACCTTGGCGGCTGGCTGGACAGCGAGCAGCGCCTGGGCGTGCGCGCCAACTTCGCCCACGAAGACATACGCTCCTACGTGGACAACTCGGACGGCAAACGCGATTTCGCCTCCCTGGCCGTGGACTGGAACCTCAGCGATGCCGCCCTGCTGCAGCTGGATGCCGAGTACCAGACCCGCGAACAGCGCTCGGTGCCGGGCTATCAGCTACTCGGCGGTAGCGTGGTGCCCAGCGGCATCGACCCCAAGGACCGCCTGGCCGACCAGCGCTGGTCGAAACCGGTGGGTATCGATTCGCTCAACCTTGGCAGCCGCTTCGAGTACCGCTTCGACGACAACTGGAGCGCCAACTTGAGCGCTTCGCGCAGCCGGGTGGTGATCGACGACTACAGCGCCTTCGCCTGGGGCTGCTATGGCGCTCCGAGCTGCGCCAGCTCCGCCGTGCCCAACTACTTCAGCCCCGAGGGCGACTACGATGTCTACGACTTCCGCAACCCCGACGATACCCGCCGCAACGACGAGCTTCAGGCGGCACTGAGCGGGCGCTTCGACAGCGGCCCTTGGCAGCATGAGCTGACCGTCGGCAGCAGCGCCCTGCGCCGTATCGTCGACCGCCGCGACTCGGTCAACGAATGGGTGGGCACCGCCAACATCTACCAGCCGGTACCCGACTTTGCGCCGACCAGCGAACCGCTGGGCCACACCTATCGGCGCCTGGACAGCCGCCAGTACGGGCTGTTCTTCAGCGACCGGCTGAGCTACGGCGAACACTGGCAGGCCATTCTGGGTGGCCGCCAGGTGCGCCTGGACGAAAAAACCTTCGATATCGACGGCAACACCACGCGCCATACCCAACGTTCGGAGTTCCTGCCCAACGTGGCACTGATCTACAAACCACGCCCGGACATCTCGCTGTACACCAGCTACAGCAAAGGCCTGTCACTGGGCGGCGAAGCGGCGTGGTTCACCACCAATGCCGACGAGATCCTGCCGCCCACGGTTTCACGGCAACTGGAGGTAGGTGCCAAGCGTGACTGGCAGGGCTTGAGCCTCGGCGCCGCGCTGTTTCGCATCAGCAAGGCCTACCAGTATTCACGCCCCAATGGCGACGGCAGCTTCACCTACGTGCAGCAAGGCGAGCAGGAAAACATCGGCCTCGAACTGTCCGCCAGCGGGCACCTGACCGAACAGTTGCAGGTGTCGGCCAGTGCCGCGGCCATCCGCGCCCGGGTCGAGGACAGCGGCACTGACAGCTACGAAGGGCACCAGGCGATCAACGTGCCGAACGTGCGCGCCAGCCTGCACGCCGACTACAGTGTCGCCAGCATCAAGGGCCTGGCCCTGCTCGGCGGCCTGCGCTACAGCGCCAGCAAGTATGCAAGCCAGGCCGGCAATGTGAAGGTCGACGGGTACACGGTGTTCGATGCCGGGGCGCGCTACACCCTGGACCTGGAGGGCTACGAAACCGTAGTGCGCCTGACCGTGGACAACCTCTTCGACAAACGCTACTGGCGTGATGTGGGCGAATACATGGGGGATGGCTACCTGTTCCAGGGTGCGCCGCGCACCGCTCGCCTGTCCGCCACCGTGAATTTCTGAGGAATCGCCATGACCCGGTCCGTCTCGCTGATCGCCACCCTGCTGGCAACGCTGCTCACCGGTTGCCAGCAGCACCCGCCCGCTAACGACCAGCTCGATGCAGTGCTCTGGACCCAGACGTCGGTGGAACACGACCTGCTGTTCCGCCAGGTGTATGCCAGTGCCACCCAGCACCTCGATAGGGCCTTGGCCGACCCCGCCTGGGATGCGCTGGCACACGCACCGCGCGCGCTACACGGTTTGCCACCGGCGCTGATCATCGACATCGACGAAACCCTGCTGGATAACGTCCCGCTCAACGCCCGTTCGATCATCAATGACCGCCCCTATGACTACGACGCCTGGTACCAGTGGGTCGATCGCGCCAAGGCCCCTGCCCTGCCCGGCGCGGTGGACTTTCTGCAGGCCGCCGCGCGCCGTGGTATCACGCCGTACTACCTGACCAACCGAGCGCCAGGCCAGGAGCAGGCAACCCTGGAAAACCTGCGCCGCGCCGGCTTCCCCATCGACAGCAGCGCCCAGATTCTCACCGCCGGCACCGCCATTGGCGGTTGCCAGGCCAGCGGTTCGGACAAGACCTGCCGCCGTCATTGGGTGGGGACCCAGGCGCGGGTGCTGATGCAACTGGGCGACAGTTTCGGTGATTTCATGGCCACCCGCGGCAGCCAGCAGGCCCAGCTCGACGCGGCCCGCCCCTACTTCGCCTGGCTGGGTGAACGCTGGTTCCTGCTGCCCAACCCCACCTATGGCGGCTGGTACAGCGCGCCGTACCAGGGGCGCGAAGGGTTGTCGGAACAACAGAAGCGCGCCTTCAAGCACAAGGTCTTGAAGCCCCAGTACTGACGCTGCCGAGGAGGCGCCCATGTCAACGTTAGAAATCATCGCCGTGCTGTTGAATATCCTCGGCGTGTGGCTGACCACCCAACGTATTCGCTGGTGCTGGCCGGTAAGCGTGGTCGCCGTGCTGCTCTACGCCTGGATATTCTTCGACGTGAAGCTGTATTGCGACATGCTGCTGCAACTGGTCTTCGCCGTGCTGCAAGGTTACGGCTGGTGGCGCTGGAGCCAGGGTTACAGCGTCGCCGGCAAGGTCGGCGTGCAACGCCTGCCGCGCCGCGAGGCCATCGTCAGCCTGGCGGCGGGGCTTGCTGGCGCAGTACTGCTTGGCACCGTCATGCAGCGCTACACCGATGCCTCCGCGCCGTGGATCGACGCGCTGCTGAGTTCGCTCAGCCTGGTGGCCAGCTTCTGGGCGGCACGCAAATACGTCGCCAGCTGGGGGCTGTGGATCGTGCTCGACAGCGCCTACGTCGGGCTGTTCCTGTTCAAGGACCTGCAACTCACGGCGGCCCTGTACGCCGGCTTCGTGGTACTGGCCGCCTACGGCCTGCTGGCCTGGCGCAACGAACTGCTGGCCCAGCAACAGCCCCTGCCTGCGGGCGCCGAGGTATTGCCATGAACCCGTTTCGCACCTCGTTCGTCAGCGAGTCGCAGCCACAGGCCACGTGGCGCGCCAGCCAGCCCCATTACCTGCGTATCCGCGATCAACTGGCCAGTGACCTGGCTAAAGGCTGCCTGCCCGCCGACAGCAAGCTGCCCGCAGAGCGCGACTTGGCCGAGCGTTTCGGCTGCACACGGGTGACCCTGCGCCAGGCACTGCAATTGCTGGAAACCGACGGCGTCATCTACCGCCAGGACCGCCGCGGCTGGTACGTCAGCCCCCCACGCATCCGCTACGACCCAACCGGCATCACAGGCTTCATGGAGTACGTCACCACCCAGGGCCGCACGCCACGCACCGAGTGCCTGCACGCCGAGCGCCGCCCAGCCGGGGCCTGGCTGGCCAAGCGCATGGGCCTGGAGCATGCGGAGGAGCCGGTGTTCTACCTGCAGCGCCGTCGCTACGTGGACCAACGCCCGGTGCTGCTCGAGTGCAATGTGCTGGTCGCCGACTGGTGCCCCGCGTTGCTCGACGCCGACCTTAACACCTCGCTGACCGCCCTGCTGCGCGAACGTTTCGGCCGCGTGCAGTCGCGCAGCGAGTTGTGCATGCACCCTGAGACGATGAACGACTTTCAGGCCGATCTGCTGCAAGTCTCCCCAGGCTCGAGCAGTTTCTACCTGGAACGCCTGAGCTTCGGCGAGCGCGGCCAGCCCGTGGAGTTCGACCAGGAATTCTGGCGCCCGGACGCCCTCGCCGTAGTGCTGCAAACCCGCTACCCCGGCCAGGTCGAAGCGCTATGAAACACCCACTCGACACCCCACTGGAAACACGCTTGCTGGCCGCCGAAGGCCTGATTTTCGACTGCGACGGCACCCTGATCGACAGCCTGCCCGCCTACGCCAGCGCCTGGCGCGCGGGCTTCGCTGCGTCTGGCAAGGGCATGGACAGCGCATGGCACGCCGCCCGCTGCGGGCTCTGCGAGACGCAATTGATGACGCATTTCGAACAGAGCCACCAGGTCACGCTGGATCGCCCCAGGGTGGTGGCGACGATGCGCCAGCACTACCTGGCCAACCTTTCCCGGCATGTGCGTGAGATCACCCAGGTAACTGCCATCGCCAGGCGGTTTGCCGGGGTGAAGCCCATGGCGGTGGCGTCCAGTGGATCGCGCGAGATTGTCTTGAACTCACTGGCCGCACTGGGTTTGGTCGCGCTGTTCGACGCCATTGTGACCATCGACGATGTCGGCAAGGCCAAGCCTGATCCTGCTATCCCTCTAGAGGCCGCCCGGCGACTGGGGCTGCCGCCTGCTCGCTGCCTGGTGTTCGAGGACAGCGAGCAAGGCCTGGAGGCAGCGCGGCGCGGTGGGCTGCCGGTGGTGGACATAAGGCGGCTGAGCGCGCCTTAGATGCGCCTGTCAACGCCACTCGCTGTAAGGCTCCAGCGGCGTCACCGGCAGCGCCAGATTGCCCCGCCACGGTTCGAACAGGTAGCGCAGGTAAAGCATGCCATGGCTCGGTGCATAGTCATCGCTGTGCTGCCAGTCGAACCCGCCGCCCATCACCCAGTGATCGCTCAGCCGGCGTTCGAACAGACCGCGCAGGCGGTAACCCAGTCCGCTGCTGTTACTGGCGTCGCTCATGGCGTCGAGGTTGGAGTCGACGCCATACTGCGCCAGCACCTTGTGATTGACATGTGCATCCGGGTACAGACGGCTGCTGCCGCTGTGGGCCTGGGACCAACCGACGGAGCCCTCCAGCAGCAACGACCAGTCGTAGTTGCGCCAGGCATAACTGATCGGCACGCCGACCGACGTGTAGCGCTGCGGGCTGTAATAGCCGCCCTGCCCCAGGCTGTAGCCGCCCAGGTCCTTGTCGTGGCGCCAGTGCATCAGCGTCACGCCAACGCGCACACGCTCGTCAGCTTTTTCCACCAGGCGGTGGTAGTAGCCGGCCATGGCACGGGTACGCTGGTTGTCGGCCACGTTTTCGCCATACAGCCAATGGTGCCCCAGGCTGGCCCAAACCCCGTCATCGCCGCCTTGGTCCCAGCTCAGGCCAAGCGTGGCCCCGTTGGCCGTGACCCCACCCCAGCGCACACCCGTCGCCGGGTCACGCGCGCCCGCGAACGACAGCAGCGAGTTGCTCATCGGCCGCCGCGACGCAGTCAGCGACCAGCCGACCTGGCCGACATCGCCGTTGACCGTGGCGCCACCCAGCCAGTTGTTGACCTCGTAGCCTTGGGTGGTACCCAGGTCGAAGGCCCAGCGGCTGCCCTGCCAGCCCAGCGCCAGCACGCTACCGTCTGCGGTTTGCGAGCCACCGCTGCACCCTGGGAAGGACACCCCGTCAGCGTTGCGGCCAACAAACTGGCAGGTGCCGAAATCCGTGGTATTGCGCTCCTGATCATTGAGTTCGAATGACCCCGCATCCATGCCGATGCGCTCCACGCGCGCAAAGGCGGTGCCGTCCTGCAACGGGGTATCGACATGCAACAAGGTGGACTGAGTGCTCAGTTCGGATGTGCCCGGCGTACCGTCGTCCTGGCGCCAACCGTAGTCATGCATAAGGGTCACGTGGGTATTGCGCTGTCGATACAGCGCATCGACATCGCTGCGCAGGCTGCGCGCCAACCAGTCATCGCCGTCCTGCTCTCGGCTGGCGAGCGTCATTGCGCGGTCGTCCCGTGGCGACACCGCCGCCGGGTCAAGCAACTGCGCATCGGCCATCGCTGCAGCGTAAAGGCTCAGCGCCCGCTGCGAGTCGGGCTGCGCCACCAGGCGGGCGGCGTCGCGACGCAGCAACGGATCGGGCTGCGGCTGCTGAGCAGCCATCCGCTCAAGTAGCCTGGCTGCCTGGTCGCGCTCACCCAAAGCGACCCATACCGCCGCCATGCGCTGCTGGGCGTTACTGTCATCGGCAGCCAACTGTGGCGGCTGAGCGGCCAGCAACTGCCGAGCGTGCGCGAGGTTACCTTCAGCGACCCAGCTTTCGATCACGCCCAAGCGCGCTGCGGGCTGCCCGGGCTGTAGGGCCAGCACACGCTGGTAATAGCCGCGCGCCTTGCCCGGCTCACCGCGTGCCGCTGCCCAGTCGGCCAACAGCATCAGGTCGTCCGCGCCGCCCTCGCCACGCGCCAGGTTGGCCTCAAGCAGCGCGGACGCCTGCGCGCTATGGCCTTGTGCCTGCAACTGCTGCGCCGAGGCCAGGGTCATGCGGCGCCGAATGCGCTGCTCCAGCCCCTGCATGTCAGCGTTCCAGGTGCTCTGCGGCACCGCCGCGAGGCTGTCCAAGGCCAAGGCATCTCGGTCGCTGGACTCCAGGAACAGGCCATGGGCATAGCGGGTCGCCGGGTCATTGGGCTGGCGCTGCACCAGCTTGGCGAATGCCGCGTCGGCCTCGCCGGTGCGCCCCAGGTGGCGCAGGCTGTTCGCCAGTTGATAGACCAGCCAGGGCTCATCCGGGGCCAACGCATAGGCCTGGCCCAGCGCCTGGCTGGCCGCCGACCAGTCCTCGCGCTGCAGGGCTTCATCGCCTTGCTGACGCAGACGCGCCAGTTGCAGGCTGCGGCGCAGGCTGGCGAACTGCGCTTGTTGCCGGGGTGGCAGGCTGTCGAGGTACGCCTGCGCCTTGTCGGGGGATTGCGCCTGGTACACCCGCATCAGGCCACGCACGGCACTTTCGTTATCTGGCGCCCTACGCCGCACCTGCAGGAATTGGCGCTCGGCAGCGGCTGCATCACCCTCTGCCAGGAAGACGTCCGCCAGGCCCAGCAGAGCGTATTCATCCTGCGGGCGCTGCTGACGTGCCCGCAGGTAAATGGCACGCGCACCTCGCACATCGTGTGCCTGCAAAGCCCGCTCACCTTTGTTGAGCAACGCCCAGTACTGGCTGGACGACTCCAGGTCCTTCCACTGGCTGATCCAGTAGGTGTCCTGCTCCTTGGCACTCGCGGCCCGAAACGCCGCATTGGCGTCTTCATAGCGTCCCTGACGCATCAGGGCATAGCCCAACGCACCGTGCAGGCCGGCATCGTCCGGGTACTGCCGCAGCGCCCGACGCAACTGGGCTTCGGCCTCGGCGTTACGGCCCTTGTCGAGCAACGCCTTGCCCCGTTGGCCGGCCTGCCAGGACGGGTCGGCAAGCAGTTTGCGTTGCTGTTGCAGGTTCTCACTGGCCTGGGCCAACAACGGCGAGGCCGGGTAGCGCTGCAGAAAAGCTTGCCACGCCGCCGCACTGGCGGCGCTCACCGCCTGCCCAGACAGGTAGTCGAACTCGCGCTGGGCAGCGGCATCGCGTGCGCCAGGGTCGCGCGCCAGCTGGTCGAGCAGTGCCAGCGCTTCGCGGTCGCGGTTTTCAGCGAACAGCCAACCGGCCAGGGTCTGGCGCAGTCCCGCACTGCCTGGGTACTGCTGGTCCAACTGCTGCAACTGGCGGATCGCCGCAGAACGTTGGCCTGGCAGGTTGCCGCGCACGCGCCAGTAGTCCAGTGCCAGTTCAAGGCTGGGTGGCTCACCCGCAAACAAGTGCTCATACGCCGCCAGCGCTTCTTCATTGCGCCCGGTAACGGCCAGCAGCCGCGCCTGCTGCAGGCGCCGCGCGGCCTCTGGCTGCTGCAGTTCGAGCAAGCGCAAGGCCTGGCGTGCCTGCGGGCTGTCGGGCGCCAAGGCACTGATCCGTGCCTGCAACTGCTCGGCCTCGGTGATGTTCTTGTCGCGCAACGCCAGGCTCAAGGCTGCCAGCAGCACCTGCGGGTTACGCGGTTCCAGCAATTGCAGGCGGCCCAGCGCATCGCGCACCAAGTCGTCACGGTGCAGCGCCTCGCCCCGGCGCACCTGGTCCAGCAGCCATTGGCGTTGTTCAGTTGCATCCTTGGGTTGCGCAGCGGCCTGGCACGCCACTGCCGCCAGCATCAACACACCCATCATTCGCTGCATGGCGCGCTCCAGGCTGGCAACAGGCGACCGTGCGGGTCAAAACGGTAACGGGATTCATCCCAGCCCTGGCCAAACAGCGCCAGCACCTGGCTGTAATAGGCGTTGGCTTCGACCGGCTGCTCGCGCAGACGCTGACGCTGGGCAGCCAGGCCAGCAGCGTGTTCAGGTAACGCTGCCAGCAAGGGCAACAACGCCGCAGAGAACCCCGTCGGGCCATGGCCACTGGTGCTGCCGCTGTGTGCCTCCACGCGCTCTGGCGGCAGGCCTTGGCGTGTGGTCACGGTCGCCATTGGGGCATAGTGGGCAACAAGTTCGCTACGTTGGGGCGCATCCTTGGCCAACATACCGACCCACAGGTACACCCGAATCGCGTCGTAGTCACCGGCACTGCCATGTTGCGGGTCTGCAGCCAGTTCTCCGGCCGGTGTCCACAGCAGCCAGTCCGGGGCAAACCCCTTGGGCGAGGACGCCAGCCACAAACGTCGTGTGTTGGCTGCCAGCTCACCCCACAGGGGGTCCACCAGGCTGAAGCGCTCTAACAATTGCAGCGGCAGGTAGCTGGGGTTCAAGCGAGTACCGCGGGCATCCTCGAAGCCGTAGTCACCCGGCAGCAGCATTACGCCCAGGCCCGGCAGCTTGCGCACGGTCTGGGCAGCGATGCGCCATAGCACGCGCTGGCCCAGTTGCGTGTACGCGGGCTCGTCCCACAGCCGCCCGGCCTCCAGCAGGCTGTAGGCGATCCACAGGTCGGCGTCGCTGGCGTTGTTGGCGTCCAGCACCTGCCACTGGCTCTGGCCATCACGGCCCCACAGCCAGGCTGGCAGGTGCCGGGCCAGGTCGCCCTCAGCCAGGTTATTGTGGGTCCAGCGCAGCACCTGTGCGAAGGCTGGCCGGTCATTGCCCACCAGGGCGAAGAACAGTGCATAGCTCTGCCCTTCCGAGGTGGTGATCAGGCGCTCGTCGCTCGGGTCGATGACCCGGCCATCCACGCTCACCCGCTCAGCCTTGAAGCGGTCCCAGGCTGGCCACGGGCAAGCCGGCGCGGCACTCACGAAAACGGGCACGCCCAAGGCGAACAGCCCTACCAGCCACTGACGCATCATCACCCCGCCTCACCCAGTCGACGCCGGCCAGCCCAGCGCAATGCCCGCCACAGCAAGAAGGCGAACAGCACCACGCAAACGGCCGCGATCGCCGCCAACAACACCGGGTGCTCGGACAAGTGGAACCACAGCAGCAGCCACCACGGCAACGCGCCAACAAAATAATGCTCGCCAACGAACTGGCTGGTCACACCGCTGCTGCGCACCAATGTGACCGAGCCCGCCACGGCATCGAGCTTGCCCACATCGCCGAGCACCTCGCGCAGCAACCCGTAGTCGCTGTCGCTGTTGGCCAACAGAGCTACGACGCTGCGCTGCTCATGAAACGGCGATTTCAGCCCGGTAATGGCCGCGATCGGCGCCTGCGCGCTGACCGCCACGCGGCTGCTCGCTGCCACCGGCGTGGTATCGAAACGTTGGCTGCCTGGCAGCCCCGCGCTACGGCCTTGCAGTAACCAGTCACGCTGGGCGCTGAGCAGCAGGCCTAGGTTGGGCGCATCGCTCAATGCTTCGGGCAGGCTGCCGATCAGCAGCAGGTCGGCATCTGCCGCTGCTGCCTGCTTCCAGTCGTCGACCAGGCGCAGGCCAAGCGCTGGGTAACCGATCTGCCCGGCCAGCCCTCCCACACTGTCGAGCAAGGTGCCAACCTGCATCGCCGACGGGGTTGCCGGCATGATGACCAAGGTCTCGGAAAGGTCCGCCATGCGGCTGAACGGGAAGCCACTGCGGGCGAATGCGCGCAGGTCAGGCATGGCGATGTAATGGTGGTAGCCCGACAGGTCGATGGTCGAGTTTTCGTCGATCGCCGCCCGCACATCCACCGGCAGCGAGGTTTGGCAGTGATCGCGCTGGGCACTGCCCAGGGTGCTGGCAAAGCTGAAATCGAAGCGCAGCCGGTTGCGGTCGCCGATCTTCAACGCCGGCACCAGCGATTTCTCGGTCAAGGCAGTGCTGTCACCCGACAACACCGCCAGGCGCATCTGCTCAAGCTTGCCAGCACGCCGGTCGTTGCCCACCAGCGGCATACTGGTGATGTACTGGTCATTGACGCTGATACTCAGGCGCGATTCGTCGGTGACTGCCGGTGCCGTGTAGCGGTACAGCGTTCGTAGCGGAATGCCTTGGTTGCGCCAGACAAACAGGTCTGGCGGCAGGTTCAGTTCCAACGTCACCGGCCGCGGCTGCAGGCCGCTGACTTGCAACTGCTCAGGGTAATCGAGCAGTTCGGCGAAACGCACCGGCCGATCAGTGCGCGTCCAGTTCGGCGCATCGTAGGGCAGGCGCGGTTGCAGCGCGGTCATCTGCTCGACCTTGACCCTCGCACCACGGAACAGGTTGTTGCCAACTGCCAGGGCCGAGGCTGCCTTGACCAGGTCTTCATCGTTGCGCCCCAGTACCAGCAGCATTTTGCTCCAACGGTCGCCGGGGTGATCGATCATCTGCAACACCGGGCCGTCCACCAGCGGAAACCTCTGCAGGTCACCCAGGAATGCAGGACGTCGCTCATTGCTGGCAAACACGATGCTCGGCCTGGGTTTGTCGGCAATGGCCGGCAGGCTGTTGTACAGCACCGGGAAGGACGCCTTGCGCCAGCCGGCCTGGCTGCCGAAGTAAGACGCCAGGATAGCCGCCGCGCGCTGCTCACCCAGGCTCGGCACACCACTGAACACCACCGGCAGCTCGACCTTGCCGGTGTCGCGGGCGTCGAAGAACGGCAGCGGGAAATACGCCAGGTCGTTGTCCAGCGCCAGTGCCTGCTCGTGCAACTGCACCTGGCTCTTGCGGTTCAGGTTCAGCCATAGGCCGCTGTGCGCCGGGTCTTCGCAGATGTCGGTGTAATGCCCGACGAATTCCAGGCGTACCCGGTTGAAGTCGCTGAGCAGCTTTGGGTCCAGGGGCAGTTGTCGGCGTACGCGCTGGCCCAACTGCTGCTTCTCGACCGGCACTACCCCCATCAGCTCGTCATTGAGGTACACGCGCAGGTGCGACAAGTTCGGCAACAGCGCGGGCGAAGGCGTGTAGTCCAGCTGCAAGGTGGCATCGGTAGCAAGGCGGTCGCGACGCAGGCCGAACTCGATGTGTTCGCTGTTGCGCACCCCTAACAGCAGGCTGTCGGATGCATGCCCGAGCTGCTCGAAGGTTTTCGTAACCGGCCAGTTCGGCACCGTGGGTACGGCTGGCTCGGCAAGCGGGGTTACAGCGTCGGCTGCGGCGCTCTGCGACAAGGCGGCAAACAGCGCCATCGCCAAGCCCCAGGTACGCGCGGGATAACCAGTCATCATGCGTCTCGATCAACAAGGTTCAGGGAAGGGAAAGGCCGCGGTGTGCGGGGCCTGTAGCTGGCCAGCCAGCGCGCCAGCGTACGCAGTGGGCGCAACCACGCACGCAGCCACGGCGGCAGGTGCTCGACCAGGCGCAGGTAACCAACGCCACCCAGCTTCAGCACATCGACCAGGCTGCGCAGCGGGCGATCGGCTTCATGCTGCTCGTGCCAGCCAAGCCAGGCATCGGCGCGGGCGAAGGTGCAGTGAACCAGGTCGATACGCTGTTGCTGGCTCAAGTCATGGAACACCAGGCCCACGTGGTACCCGACAGTACGGGTGACACAGGCCTGGAAGGCGAATTCGCGCTGGCCACGGTTGAGCAGCAGGCGTACCCGAGCCCCCGGCTGCAGCTCAAGGCCCGGGGGCAACTGCAAGCCAACACCGCCATCGGAGTAATCCACCAGGGTGCAGGGGTAGGCGTGGCCGCTGGCAAGCACCAGCCCCGCTGGCAAGCGCATTTGTACCCGGTGGGCGCGGCGCACCTGCCGCACTTCGGCGGCCACGGCAACGGCGGCGCCGATGATCAGCAGGTTGTAGACAACCCACAGCGAGCTGACGATCACCGTGCCAATTTCTGCTGTGGGGCCTGTAAACAGACGCCACACGGCAAAGCCCAGGCCGGCCACGTTAAAAGCCGCGAGCCACAGGTAAGGCTGGGCGATACGCCAGTCGAACTGCTCCTGCTCCATCAGGCCGCCCTTGGCGGTGACGTTGAACGTGCCCTTCTTCGGCGCAAACAGGGCGACCGTGGTGGGGCGGGCGATGTACCAGGCCAGCACGGTCTCGTAGACCTCGCCCCAGAACGTTTGCCGGTACTTGCCCTGCATGCGCGAGTTGGTCAGGCTGGCGTGGATCATGTGCGGCAGTACGTAGAGCAGGATCATCAAGGCCGGCGCATAGATGATGTAGGCATGCAGCAACAGGAACGCCAGCGGCGCGGTCAGGAATACGAGCCGCGGCAAGCCGGCCAGAAAGTGCAGCATGGCGTTGGCATAACACACCCGCTGGAACAGGCTCAGCCCGCGGCCGAACAGGGGGTTGTCAGTGCGGAAGATCTGCACCATGCCGCGCGCCCAACGAATACGCTGGCCGATGTGCGCCGACAGGCTCTCGGTAGCCAGGCCCGCTGCCTGCGGGATGCTCAGGTAGGCCGAAGACCAGCCCTGGCGGTGCATGCGCAAAGCGGTATGGGCATCCTCGGTGACGGTTTCTACGGCAAAGCCACCGATGCTTTCCAGCGCCGTACGCCGCAGCACAGCACACGAGCCGCAGAAGAATGCCGCATTCCACATATCGTTACCGTCCTGGATCAGGCCGTAGAACAGCTCCCCTTCATTGGGGCGACGACGGAACGAACCCAGGTTGCGCTCGAACGGATCAGGCGAGAAGAAATGGTGCGGCGTCTGCACCAGCGCAAGCGTTGAGTCTTTGAGGAACCAGCCCACTGTCAATTGCAGGAAAGAGCGCACCGGTACGTGATCGCAGTCGAAAATGGCGATCAGCTCGCTGTCTGTCACGCTCAACGCATGGTTGAGGTTACCGGCCTTGGCGTGCTTGTTGTCCGCGCGCACGATGTAGCCCACCCCGACTTCGTCAGCAAATGCCCGAAACGCTTCGCGCCGGCCATCATCGAGGAGGTAGATGCGCAACTTCTCTCTGGGCCAGTCCAGGCCCAGGGCTGCCAGTACCGTAGTACGTACCACTGCCAAGTCTTCGTTGTAGGTCGGGATCATCAGGTCGACCGTCGGCCAGTGCCCCGGGTTTGCCGGCAGGCTCGCCGGTTTGCGCTGCAACGGCCAGCTGGTCTGGATGTAGCCCAGGATCAGCACGAACCACGAGTAAGTCTCGGCCGCCAGCAGGATCACGCCACACACCAGGTCGGTCGTGTCGTTCCAGTTCAGGGTCGAGGTGTAGCGCCACCACAGGTAACGGCAGGAGATGATGGTCGACAGCACGATCAGCATCAGTGTCGGGAAGCGGCCCGGCATGTGCCGCACCAGCATGGCGATGCCCAAAAGCAGGCAGATGAACACCAACTGCGCCAGGTAGCCGAACGGCTCGGTCACGCACAGCAAGGCCAGGCCAATGGCGCAGAGTGTCAGCACGCTATAGAACGCCCACCGGGCGAAGTCGCTCAAACCGCGCAGGCGTGCCGAGGCTTCTCGCTTGAAGGCACTGGCCCGATAGCGCCCGGGCAATTGTTGCAACCTGTCGATCAGCAGGCCACGGCACTGGCGCACATGCTGCCCCGCGATGCGCCACTGCGCTTGTACTGTGCGCCAAGCTTGGCTGGCCAGCCCAGGTTCGCGTGGCACCGGTGGGCGTCGCAGTAACAGCCACAGGCTCTGGATCAACACACGCAAGGGGTCGCCCAGGGTCGGGCGCTTGCCCGCCAGTTGCGGATACAGGCGCTGACGCTCGGCCAGCAAGGCCTGCCAAGCGGGCGACTCCAGACGCAAGAACAGGAAGGCCAGCCAAACACCCAGGGTAAACAGCCAGGCGACTGGCCGCTGTGCGCCGCGGGCAGTGAACCAGGTGTAGGCAGACAGTGGCGTAAAGCTCACGACGGGCGTCTCGTCAGGCAACGTACCGCCAAGCTCTGCACATCCCGGCAGGCCAAGCTCTGCGGCGCGTAATGGCCAAGCGGAGCTTTGCACGCCAAGGCTTCGAGAAAGGCCTCGTCGCGGTGCACCACCTGGATGGGCAACTGTTCACGGTACAGATCCCGCCACACCATCAGAAGGTCGCTCTGCAAGCGACTTGCCGGGTCGTAGCGATTGACCAGCAGCAAATCGTAATGCTCGACCTGCCGCCGCCCCAGCAACAGATGGCTGGCCATCTCGGCCTCGGCCACCAGTACGCGCACATCGGTCTCGACACGGGCAGCGACATCAGCCGGCAACTGCGGCACGTCGAACAGCAGCCAGTCAAAGTGTTTGGCCAATTCGACCTGGCGAGCGTCCCACGCGGCAGCATCGGCCGCCCGCTGCGGCGCGTCGGCAGGTAGCGCGCCGAAAGGCATCAGCCACAGCCCATCGAGCACCTCGTATACAGCATCGGTGCACGGCCGCCCTTCCCGCTCGGCAAGCGCCCATCCCTCGCGCGTGTCGAGGGGCAGGTTGAAATGCAACCCCAGCAGGTTGTCTGGGCACAGGTCGATCAGCAGCACCCGCTCACCCACCTCCTGCAACGCATAGCCCAGCGCGGCCAGCAAGGCACTGCGCCCCAAGCCACCGCGCACCCCGTGCAACGCCAAGCTGGTCATGGTGTCACCCTCTCACGCCGCGGTGCCGTCAGGGTCAGCTCGCCCTGGGCACTGGAGCGGCAGCTTTCACCCAGCAACGGCCAGCGCTGCAAGGCCTGCTGAACACCTACCAGCATGGAGATGTCCTGGTAGTGCAGGCCCGGCATATCCAGGTGCTGGCGCAGTTGGGCAATGTCGTCGCTACGGTCAGCGGGGTCAGCGTTGCCAGGTTTCATCGGCGCTCCTCGGGAATGGGCTGCCAGTCCGGCTGGCCTTGCAGGCGCATGTAGGCGCGCCCTTGGTAGTTCAAGACCTGCGCACCGGAGGTTTCCGCGACCTGCTCGGTGGTCGGCAAGTCGGTCAGCAGGCTGGGCACATCCAGCGCCTGCTGCTGGCCCAGGCCGGCGTACACGCGCGAGATCAGCTCGGACAGCGCCAGGTAGCTGGTGGGGGCCGAGACCCGCAGCGGCTCGCTGCGTGCAGGCTGCCCCATGCCGATGAACTTGAGGCCAACCGGCACATGGGTAATCGACGGCGTGGGGATTTCGCGCATGCCCGACAATTGCATGCGGTCGCCATGCAGCGCGGCGCCATGTTCCGGGACGATAGCCACGACCACCCGGCGGCCGCTGCGCTCCAGCTCATCGAGGAAGGTGCCCAGCTCGCCGAACAGGCGGTTGGCGCGGGTGGCGTAATCGGCCACGCGGGTCCCCCCATCGGCGGTAACGATGCGGTTGCCGTCGTGCAGGCTGATGCTGTTGTAGAACAACGAAACATGATCATCCGCTGTGTCTTTGCGCTGCCCCCACCAACGCCGCAGCACCTCCAGGTCACTGGCAATCGGCGAGCCGTCGAAGCCGACCAATGCCCGCGGGAAATCGGTGTTGCGCATACCAGGTTGCGGCATGTGCTGCTGGGTGATGTCGCCGATGAAGTTGTCGAACCGCCCGCTGTGGTTGAGCAAGGTATTGCTCTGGAAGCCAAGCCTGGCCAGGTTCTGGAACAACAGGCACTGCGCCGGGGCTGGCTGGTACAGGCCCGCGTGGGACGACTGCCCACAGCTGGCACGCAACACTCGGATAGCAGCTGGCCCGCTGTAGGAGGTGGCCGAGTTGAACTGATCGAAGACCACGTCCAAGCGCGAGAACAAGGGGTTGTCACGCAGCCCCACCGCCGACAGGTCGTCCCAGGCCAGCGAACAGATGTTGATCACCAGCAGGTCGAACGGCTGCTCATCGGCGTTCATGGCAGGGAATGCCGTCACCCGTTCACGCTCATGGGTGAAAAAGCGCTCAAGCCAGCTGTCGAGTGTGGCATTGTCGGCTATCGCAGTAGCCTGCACCGGCTCAGCGGGGTGGGTAGTGGCAGTGCTGGGCACCTGGCCCGCGCTGAACCCCAGCGACGGCAGGCCACCGACTGCCAGCCACGCCAGCCCCAACAGGCTCAGGGTGCTCAGGCGCAGCCAATGGCGCAGGTACAGATAGCCCACCAGCAACAGCACCAACGCGCCCAGCAGGTTCCAGTTGATAAAGCGGCCCAGCAGTTCAAGCAGGTAATCCCACGAGAAATCGAGCACCCCTGGCTGCGCCAGCAGGCGGCTGAACGGCGGCAACCAGGTGTCCTGGTAGAACAGCGCGATGCCAATCGGCAGCGCCACCAACTGGCGCGCAACGCGCAGCCACTTACCCGGCAGCGGGATCAGCAGAAACACAGCGAACAGCAGGTTTGGCAGGGCCTGGAAATCGAGCATACCCAGGGCGACCAGCAGGAACTTGGCCAAAAAATAAAGGTTCCACCCTCCCAGTCCAGGCCATTGAGCCGGTACCGGGAGAGTGGTGCTTGCATTAGTCATTACGGGTTTCCTGGCGTACAGCGCGGCGGCGTACGCCCAGCGGTTTCAAGTAACGGGGGGAAAGGCGGCGGCGCAACCAGCCGCGCAACGCGGCGCGCAGGCGCACCACCAGCAAGGCCAGCCCTACAGTGACCAGCGCAGTGATGCCAACCACTTGCAGCAGTTGCACGAAGTTCATACAGCGCCCCACTTGGCCAGTGCGACCCGGCGCGGCGCCAGGGCCGGCCGCTCGCGTGCGGGCAGCTGCACCGCCGCGTCAATCCGTGGCGGCTGTGGCACGTTGTCATCGAGGAAGGCAGGGGCGGCCAGGCTGTCGACGCCGGCAAGCACTTCCTGGCTGATGAACAGCTCTTTCCACGACAGCTGGAAGATGTGATCAAGCGCCTGTTCGACGCCTTCGGACCGGCAGGCGAACAGAAACAGGAACAGCACATCACCTACGACACAGGCGATGTCACCGTCGCGGCGGAACACGGTGCGCGAGCATGCCTGCAGCGGGGTCAGGCCAGGGGCCGGGCGCAGCACCAGCAACTGGTGGACAATTTCGCCGTTACGCACACCGTGCCACATTGTCTGCACCGCTTCAGCAAACGCGCCAGGCGCCACCAGCCCGCAGATCGCCAGCGGCCGCAAGCGCGCAAGCAAAGCATCGAAGTCGGTTGGCAGGTGCCGGCGCCAGACGTAACCCTGGATGCTCTCCACCATGGTCAGGAAGCGCGACAGGCTCGCGCCAAAGGGCACGATCTGGGTGGCCCCGCAGGCCAGCAGCAGTTGTTCATCCTGATAGCGCAGGGTGGGCGCCATCTCGCGCACTACCAGCTTCAGGGCATTGCCGCGCAACTGGCGCAGGTGGTGCAGCTGACGCGCCAGGGTATCCAGGCGCTGCCCACCCTCCATGGCAAAAATGACCGTGGCGGATACCGCACGGCCAGCTTTGTCAGTCAGTTCGTCGAGGCTTTCGCAGACCTGCCAGTGCTCGGAGAAAGCTGGAGCGCCCTCCAGTACCGGCCGCTGGGCCAGGCACAACAGCTCATCGCCACCTGTGTCGGTTGGCGGCTGCGGCGTCGCGGCAACGGCAAAAACTGCATCAAGGCGCACCAGCTCGATGTCCCGGGTGCCAACCTTGCCCAGCGCGTTACTCCAGAAGTGCTGCAGGTAACGTACCCCGCCTTTGCCGCGATACACCTGGGCCAACCCGTCGACGCCCTGGTTGAAGGCGCGCAAGCGCTCGACCAGGCCGGCGCACTGCCCGCCGCTGATGACCAGCATCAGCGCAGCCTCCGCCATCAATACCGTGCGCAGGGCATTGCACCATCCCTCGACCTTGCCGCCATCCCACACGTCGGCAGGCGCCAGCACGATCAGCACACGCCCAGGCACATCGATACGGGGCAGGTCATCGACCAGCCGCAGCATCGCTTGCGGGTTGGCTTCATACAACGCCAACGCGTCCGGCCCCTGCACCGCATCGAGTGCGCCTAGCACGTCACCCATGGCTTGCGCATCGGCGATCAGCGCTGCCCGCGTGCGCCCGGGCAAACCCTCCACCACCTGGCGGCACAGCACGGTGGCGTCTTCTGCGGTGTCACAGGCCAACCAGTACAGTCCTTGTACATGAAGCTGGCTGCTTTCGGCCCCTAGGCCGGAAATAGCCAACAACGGCATTGCATTCGTCAAAACACTGGCTCTTCGTCAAAAATAAAATGGCTTACAGCATGAAATTTCGCACGTGCGCCGCTGACGCCTTTTGACTTACGTCAAAAAAGCGATAATTCGGCATGCGAATTCGGAGGAACGTCAACTTTACAGCACTGAGACAGGGTAGAGGCCGTTTGAAATGTAATAAATTGCAAAGGCACGCTCAGTGACGTCGCCCAAAGCGTTGACTTTGACGAAGGTATCGAGGGTGAGGTTGCGTTCTGATCGCCGCTGAAAACAGCTGGCACGCACCTTGAACAGAAAACTGTCACATTGATGTCAATGAGCCTTTTCACGTGTTGGCTGATGAAAATTGCATCCGAAAAGCCAACCGAGCAGGCTCAGTTGCATGGCCACCACCGGATCGCCATCGAGGCGCGGCAAGCGATCGGTCTTGCACAGCCCGACCACCAGCTGCAGTTCGCTCTCGCTCAGCACGCCCTTGAGCCTGGCCCAGAGGCATCAAGCAGCAGGCTGTAGCGATGCGAACCGGCCAGCAACTCGGCGACGCGATCGGTGCTGCCACTCCCGGCTTGCGGCTGTAGGACACAGTCCAAATGGCGTTGATACTGTCCGCCCACGTCGGTGTCATGGCACAGCCTGGCAAACTCAATGGCACAGGGTGGTTTGATGTTGCCTGCCCGAGCGTTGCTCAAGCGATTGCCCTTCGGCTGTCCGCCCGCCACGCTCTAATCGGCGGTGAAGCAGCTCAACACCATGCGCAGGGAAATGCGCGAAGTTGAGCTGTTCGTTTGAAGTTTCCCTAGACAGGTTTCATTGCCATGGCGCCTGTGACATTCGTATTATAAGAATTCGCAAAGTGAATTGTCTTTGTTGCCACGTGATAGAAAGGCCCGGAGCCTGGACCATCGTTGTAGCCTTCACGGCAAAGCCTATGGCCTGTCCAGGTATGACGATTTAATGGCAACTGTGCCCCGTATAATACACGCAGATCCGGGATCAAATCGTCATTCACAGGCAGGGCCGACTCCGCACTGACAAATCTCTCGGCACTGACCAAATTGTAGCTGCCTGGGCCGATCAGCACCCTGAAGCAATAACTCACCTGCACCGGATAGCTGATGGTTTTTTTCGCCACATCGGTGATCGTGATGGTTACGTCGCCATTGCGTAATGGCCAGACACGACCGTCGGCATCTACCCGAGCAATGGCTGGGGCACTTGAAGCATAGGTATACGGAGGGGTGCCGCCGGTGGGCAATCGCTGTTGGGACCTTGCGATATTGCCATTGACTTTGGGCGGGATAACGGCCCAGGCATTGGCCACCATTTGACACATCTCGATGGCCCCTCCGCGCAGCACCATCGGGGCTTGGCTGACATCCAACGGGGCAACCAGCATCGCAGGCGTTGCGATTGTAAATTCCAGGTCCGCAGACGCACGACCCGGTGTATTGGCCTGGAACACAATGTAGTAAACAACGACATCAATCGGGTTTCCACTGAGCTTCAGTTCAGCGGCAGGCACCTGGAACGAGGTCGGTGTATCGTCTGCGTCAATGTCTTGCGATTGCTCGTGGCGCCCCCCTTCCGAGGTTTTCCAGATCATTTGAAGCGTATAATCCCCCTTCACCGCGCTTAGATCCGGCAGCGCAATATAAACACCGTGTGTAAACTCCCGCCGGCCGGGGTCCAACACATTATTGGAACCGGAAAGATCGGTTTCAGTGGTGGGCGCCGGCAGCGTCTCGGCAAGATAACCGACGTAGAATCGCTGGTATAACGACTTGACCTTGTTCTTGCCCCGCTTCACGGTGTAGTAGATATCCACATAGCCCCCCTCCAAGGGCAGCAGGAACTTAGGCCCATCCAAGCGTAACCGCAATTCACTGCCGACCTGGACTTTGGTGACACGATGCTTTCTGGGTTTGAATGCCAGGCTACGACCGTCGGCAGCAACCCCGCGCATCACGACGTCAACAACATCATCCTTCACCAGATTGGCCAGTTGAGGAATGACCAGGTCTGCTACCGCCAGATCAGAGTCGGTCCACCAGCCATTATCCACACTTTCGGCGCCGTCTATCGACACTGCGGGCAATGCGTTGGATGCACGCGTGCCGATGAAATCAAGGGTGGCTGACTGTGACAACGTGACCGTATTATTGCGTTTTACTTCGTAATAAGCGCTGCCCGAACCATTGGCGAGGCCCCACAACTCCGTGTGGGACAGTGTAAAGTTAAGCACTTCGCCAGCAGCTGTTATATCCACAGTACCCAGATCGGATGCTTGAGCAAGGCCTGCTTCGGTAGTGGCTTTCCATTTGACGGTTACAGTATCGCCTGGCTGGAAATTGCCGGGGTCAGCTTTAATTTCCAGCCCCCTGCTGCCATAGATGTCCAAATCGAAAGGTTGGACAATAGTGCGTTTCAGGTCTTCCAAATCGCTGAGGGTGGGTGCAGCAAACTTAAGCTTCGATACGGCGACCTGTACACGGGTGGTTACCGACCATTCGGACTCGTTGCCAACCTCATCAACGACGTAGTAATCCACTTCAAGGTCTTTGCTGTCTCCCGCTGCCAGTACTGTAGCCTCCGGCACGGTGATGACAATCGGCTTGCCCACGTGTGCCGCTTGCACGCTATGCTCAACGGTTTCATGGCCCCAATACAGTACGAGCGTATCGAAGGCCGCCATGCCCGTGTAAGCCGCAATCGTCACTTGCACGCCGCTCTTGGCGTCGCTTTCGCCTACCGGCCCCATGGCCGGCGTTGTCAGGGTGGGCGCATTCAACGGCACAGGCGCTGCGTTACCCACATGCCCCGGTTGGCCGAATCGCACCTTTACAATCAACACCTGTGAAGTGCCCACAGTGCCATAGAGGCCAGCGCTGTCTTTGCGTGTAACGTAATACTTTACTTGCGCGTCATCTTTTTCCTTGATGAAGGCACTGGGCACGATCACTGTCAGATACTGGTTGCTCACGTCCCCCGCTACGACCTTCGCGGGTACTCTCTTGCCGCTCCAGTCTGCGATGATCCAATCATCCACGGCCATGCCCTTGAAGGCAGGGATGACGACCACCACGCCGTCGTCAGGGTCCCAGACTTCCTCGTGGTTGATACCCACATCCGCGATTGAGACAGGCCACGTGGCACCAATGACCATAGGCCTTGGATAATCTGAGATCGCCTCTTTCGGATAGCGGCTCTTCAGGTGAAGATCAAACTCGATGCGCAGATCGTCAATGCCAGCAGGACTGCCTGGCACAATGCTATTCTGATTAACGGGGGGGGCTATCATTGTTGAGCTCATTTTTTCAATCCTTCAATGCAGTTGGAGCTGCAATAAAACAAGCAACATTAGTTATGGGCGCCCCACCCAGCCCTCTTCCAGCGTAAGGGAAACAGGCGCGCAGGTGCGTTCAGCAACGTTACACACACGGGAACACTTCAACACCTGGTAAAAGTGATAGTTTTGATAGTGCCGGACACTGCATGACCACTACAGTACCAACCCCCGAGATGCATCAGGCGAAGAAAGGTAACCCATACTTCTTCGGCATGAAGGTGCATATTGGCGCCAAGGTCGAGGGCGTTCAGCTTCTCTCGTTCAAATGCCTGACCACCTGGTCTGCTACCTGCGCCAGGCAGCCTTTGAAGAAGTGATTGGCCGCGCTATAGACCACGACCGGGCGGTGCTCTGGCCGTGCCCAGTCAAGCAGGTTGGCCAGCGGCGCCATCTCGTCGTGCTCGCCATGCAGCAACAGGCAGCGGGATGGTAACGGCAGCGCTGGGTAGAACCGCCCGCCAGGCACCTCTCCCACCGGCAGCCCCAACAACGCGACAGCATGCAGCGAGCTTTCCAGCGTGATCGCGACCCGGGCAAACACGTGCGCACCAAACGAGAAGCCGACGAGTGCGATGGGCAGCTCGGGGTAACGTTCCTGCAGGTGCCTGACGACGACAATGCTGTCTTCGGCCTCACCTACTCCCTCGGCATGTGCGCCAGCGGTTTGCCCCACTCCGCGAAAGCTCGGGCGCACCACGCGCCAGCCTGCAGCGCACAGCTTGCGGGCCAAGGTCAGCGGTACCACGTGGTGCGGGCTGCCGCCCAGCAAGGGTTGCGGATGGCTGACCACCGCCACGCCCCTGACGGGCAACACCGGTTCATCGACAATCAATTCGATCAGCCCGGCCGGGCCCGTGATCAGCTGTTCGCTTCGTGCATCATCGTGCATCGCTATCTCCATCGACCGCTATCGTTTCGTCCGTTTCATTCGGTGCCGACTTGGCTGCTGGCAACGCGCGCAACACCATCACTACCAGCCCGACATTGATTGCCGCCAACCAACCCAACGCCATGAGCACCCCCATGGCACCGAAGTGCTGCAGCAGGTAGCCGCCAACTAACGGTGTCAGTGCCTGGCCGATCAGTGAAGGCCGCGACATCTTGCCCATCAGCACCACGTACTGCGACGGTGGCATCAACGCCAGCGGTAGCAGGCCGCGAACGATCGCTCGCAGTCCGTTGCCCAGGCCGTAGAGTAACAAGCCCACCGCTGTCGCGCCTGGCGCAAACGCGACTAACAATACGCCTAGCGCAACCAGCACGACTGACACCAGTGCAGTCCAAATGGGGTGGCGCTTGCCCGCTAGCATCTGCAACACCCGCGAGGCGACCTGGCTCGGCCCCAACAACGCCGAAAGCGCGATGGCAGCAGCCAGCGAATAGCCCAGCCCTTGCAGAACGGCGACCAGTTGCACCGAAATGGCGGTCATGATGACCGCACCCAGCGCGAAGATCCACGTCAGTTGCCGGTACACACGTCGGTTCACGCCCGCACTGCTCTGCTCGATGAGGCGCTTGCGCGGCGCTGACCGGACGGCGCTCGGCAGTACCTTGAGGTAAAACGGCGTTGTCACCAGAAGCACTGCGGCATAGCCGACACACGCGTAGCGCCAGCCCACATGCTCGATGGCAAATGCCACCAGCGGCCAGCACAGGGTTGTGGCAAACCCTGTAATCAGGGTGATGCCGGTAATGGCTTTACCCGCACGCTCGGCATACAGCGCACCCAATGTCGCGAACAGCGCTTCGTAGAGCCCGGCGGCCATGCCAACACCGATGATCACCCACGCGAGCAAAAACGTCGGCAACGTCTGGCTAGCCGCGATCATCAACAACCCGAGAGCAACGATCACGCCACTGCTGGCCAGTTG
Organism: Pseudomonas sp. DCB_AW; assembly: GCF_026240895.1. NCBI lineage: Bacteria > Pseudomonadati > Pseudomonadota > Gammaproteobacteria > Pseudomonadales > Pseudomonadaceae > Pseudomonas > Pseudomonas sp. DCB_AW. The sequence goes on along the minus strand of NZ_JAPFCE010000006.1, from coordinate 26,681 downwards.
TGTCCGGCCACCGTAAAGGGCAACCAGGCGGCTCGACAGCGGTGCAAGCAGGGCCGAGACCATCAGGCTCAGCGACAACGCGCCGTACACCCACTGGCTGCCCCAACCGGTCTCGCGCGTTATCGGCTCGCCCATGACCGCCAGCAAAAAGAACGAGCCGCCCCAGACCAGAACCTGCAGCATGCCCAGGCAAAAAATGCCAAGGGCCCCGGGTAGACGAGCTTCGGCGTGCACGGTAAACCTTCAACAAGACGAACGAATCAGTGCGCGGGAGGCACGCGCCTAGTTTAAGGCGATGCTGCGAGCGGTGCTAAACCCTCTGGGCATAACAGCTATTGACCCCTGCACCTGCAGGGGTCAGCACAATGCCACTTAGGACTTGCGTTGCAAGGTGTGGTAATTCAGCGCTTCGCGCGCTTGCTTGAGGGTGCGCCCTTCGCTGATCAACGCACGGATATCCGCTTCGACTGCTTCGATCTGACGGGCAACCTGGGCAACTTCTTGCGCCCGCGCACGCGGCACTACAACAACGCCGTTGGCATCGGCAACGATGATGTCACGGGAGCAGACACGCGCCTGGCCGATGGAAACCGGCTGGTTGACCGATTCGACCTGGACACGGTCTTTGCCTGTGCGCATGAAGCGCCCCTGGGTAAACAGCGGATAGCCATCGCCCAAGGCCTTGTTCACATCGCGGCAGACACCGTCGATCACCGTGCCAGCAATCTTCCGGGCCCCGGCATACTGGGTCATGATATCGCCCCACACGGTGCAGTCGGTGCGGCCATCATTGTCGATCACCACGATGTCGCCCTCAGCGACCTCTTCGATGAAATCACCAACGGTGCCCGGAGGCACGCTCGCCGACACGTACTTCACCGTGAACGCCGGCCCCACGACCACCTGCTTGTAGTTGTCGAGCGGCATCACACCAAAGCAATGGCCAGGCAGGCCGAGCTTGTCCAAGGCATCCGAGACGCCGGGCGTGTCCAGCCCTTCGAACAGTGCGACCAGCGCTTTATCTTCTGCGTGCATCATTAACTCCTTTCAAACAGACGGATTGATCACAACGGGTGACACCACAGGCCGTGAGGTCACGCCTTTTGGGTCTTCGGCACCGGCTCCAGAATCGTCAGCAACAGCACAAAGCTGGCGAACGAACCAATCGCAAGGTAAGAGAACACGTAGTTCCAGCCATAACTGTCAAGCAACAAGCCGGTCAAAAACGGCGTCGCCGCAGCCCCTAGCTGCCCGACCATGTTGACGATGGCGTTGGCGACGGGGAACGTCTGCTTGGTCGCCAGTGCCATTGGGTAAACCATGTACGAAGAGAACCCGAAGCTCAGCACGATGCCGGTCGCCATCAGCAACAGGCCATACGAGAACGGGTCGGCAGGCGAATGAATCAACAGGTACATCATCACCGAGGTACCCAGCGCTGATAGCAGCATCCCAGGCTTGCGCCGCCCGCCCAACCAACGGTCCGAGCAATAGCCGCCCAACAGGTTGCCCAGCACTGCCCCTACCCAAGGCGCAGCCGAGACCAGCCCCATATTCATCAACGAGAAGCCTTTGACGGTGATCAGGTAGGTGGGGATCCAGGACAACAATACGCTGGAAACACCCAGCTGGAAGCAGTACGCCAGCGCACTCCCCCAGATCAACCACGAACCGAAGACCTGGCGCTTGGTCTCCAGCGCCGCTACCTCGCGCCGCCGAATGAAGAAGTCCAGGCGCTCGAAGCCTCGCCCTGAGGTCGTCTGCACGGTGGGTTCAGTGCTGGCGACGTTGTCGCGCGGCGTTTCGTCAGTGATGTAATCAAGCTCCGCCTGATTGACGAAGCGGCTTTTCGAAGGGTGGTCGGCAATCAGAAAGTACCAGGCGATCGACAGCAAAATGCCCGGCACGGCGAAGAAAAAGAACACCTCGCGCCAGCCCCACACCGCGATGATCACGGCACACAGCGGCGGTACGATGACCGGGCCGAACTTGACCGCAGACAGAAAAATGCCTGAAGCAATGCCCTTTTCTCTCGGCGGAAACCAGTTGTTGATGGTGGTGGTCATGCTGATCGGCAGCGGCCCTTCGGCAAGGCCCAGGCCGAACCGATAGATTTTCAACGCCAGCAGTGAGCCTGCGGTACCCACCAACCCGGTCAGCACCGACGTCATGACCATGGCGGTCGGCAAGATCCGGCTCACGCCCAGGCGGCTGAAGGCCAAGCCTGCCGGGATTTGCGCCAAGGCATAAGCCAGCAGGAACAGGCTCATCAGCCCACCCGCTTCGGCGTTGCTCATCTCGAACTCTTTGCGAATAAAAGGCAACGCCACGCCGAGATTGGCGCGGTCGGCGGCAGCGATGGTGTAGATCGAGAAGATCATGCCAGCCACGATCCACCGGTAACTGCTGCGCCCTTTGGCATAGGCAACTTCAGCGATCGACATAGGTACATACCTTTGTTTTTGTAATTCGGCGGTAATCTAGGCGCCGCAAAGGTAGAAAAAAAGCGACAAATACTCACCACTTATCATCACTTTTAGTGGACAATCGCTTTCACTCACCTGCCTTGAAATCTCTTCGGGGCCGCTCTGAAACGGGCTTTTCACACCTGGAGCACGCGATGATCACGCTGAAGCAAATCGAGGCCATCTACTGGATTGTCGAGCTGGGCAGCTTTGAAGCGGCTGCCGCCAAACTCAACATGTCTCAATCGGCGATCTCCAAACGCGTGCAAGAACTCGAGGATGCCTTTGGCGTAGCCATCTTCGACCGCTCGAAACGCAGCGCCCGGCTGACCCAAAAAGGCCTGGAGCTGCATGGCTGCGCCGTTGAAATGTTGCGCCAGCGGGATAACCTGCTGGAGCGCATCAGCTCGAAAGAAACGCTGGTCCGACGCTTCAGGCTCGGCGTAACGGAACTCACGGCGCTCACGTGGTTGCCGAACCTGGTCGATCAGATTCACCAGACCTACCCCAAGGTCGATCTGGAACCCTCGATCGAGTTGAGCACCGACCTGTTGCGCCGGCTCGAGGCTGACGAGCTTGACCTGATCATCGTGCCTGACATCTTCCGCGATGCCCGCTTCATCAGTACCCCGCTCGCCTCTGTCGAAAACGCGTGGATGTGCTCACCCTCGCTGTACCCGAGTGACGCCCCCATGGACTTGCAATCGCTGTCGTCGTTTACGGTACTCACCCAGGGAGGCAGCTCAGGCACCGGAAAAACCTACGAACGCTGGCTGGCGGAACATGACGTGCGGCTGACCAAGACGCTCACCAGCAACTACCTGGTGGCACAAGTCGGGTTGGCGATTTCGGGTGTCGGGCTCAGCTACCTGCCCAGGCAATGCATGAGCTCGATGATCGAGCAGGGCCGTTTGAAGGTCGTACAAACCGACTTGCCACTGCCGCCGATCAGCTATGTCTGCGTGCACCGGGCTGACCGCTACCAAGGGCTCAGCAATGAAGTGGCGCGGTTGGCGCAACAGGCCTGCGACTTCACCCGGCTTATCATCGCCTGAGGCGATGTTTTTTAATCAATAAATATCGCTAAAAGTAACGGCAGTTCTCTCCTACCATCGACCCATACCCCACTGGGTCAAGCCATTCAGGAGATTGTCATGCTGTTACCCGGGTCTCGTATCCTGCCGTCGCCAACACTCGCCCCTGCGCATGTGATCGAATCGTTCCGATCGGTTGTCACGCCGCACATCAGCGACAACCTGGGTCGACACATTGGCGCGCGAGGGCTTACCCGCTACAACACCTCGGGCAAGCTGGTCGGCACTGCGCTGACCGTCAAAACGCGCCCCGGCGACAACCTGTTCATCTACAAGGCACTGACGCTGCTCGAACCCGGTCACGTACTGGTCATCGATGCCCAGGGTGACACCAACAATGCGGTCATCGGCGAGTTGATCAAGCTCTACGCAGAGCAGCGTGGCTGCGTCGGTTTCATCGTCGACGGGGCGATTCGCGACGTTGAAAGCTTCAAGGCCAGCCCTTGCTATGCACGGGCTGTCGTGCACTGCGGCCCTTACAAGAGCGGGCCGGGCGAAATCAACGTGCCGGTTTCGATTGGTGGCATGCTCGTCTCACCCGGTGACATCATCGTTGCTGACGAAGACGGCATCGTCGCCTTCCCCCAGAACGTGGCTGAACTCGTGCTAGGCAAAGCGCGCGAACACGAAGCTCACGAAGAGGCCGTCAAGGCAGAGATTGCCACGGGTGCACTGGACCAGTCGTGGCTCGATAAGGTGCTGGATAAAGCAGGCTTGTCGAACTGAGGTGAACTGATCGCCAGGGGCTGCTGCGCAGCCCTTCGCAGGCAAGCCAGCTCCTACAGGGGGAGCGCATTCCTTGAAATTAGCATAATCCTGTAGGAGCTGGCTTGCCTGCGAAGGGCCGCTGCGCGGCCCCTTTGGCCCTAACAGTCCTACCCCAACAACTGGCTCAACACCGCCCGCAACTTCCCCGGTTTGACGGGTTTGTTCAGCAGCGGCGCGCCAAGCTTCTGCAAGGCGCGCCGGCACTGATCGCTGCGGTCTGCGGTAATGATCACCGCTGGAATGGCGACGGCAAAATGCTCGCGCAAGTGCCTGACCACCTCGCAACCCACAACGCCGTGGTCCAGGTGATAATCCGCCAGGATCAGCTCCGGCGCCTGCCCCCGCAAGGCCAACAGGGCACCGGCCTGGTCGGTCGCAGTCACCACCTCACAGCCCCACTGCCCAAGCAGCGCGCCCATGCTTTCGAGGATGCTCACTTCGTTGTCCAACACCAGCAGCCGGCGGCCGGGTAACGGGTTTCCGGCGCTGGCTTGCGGCATCGCCGGGTGAGCAGGCAGCGGCACTTCTGTGCCGATCGGTACCTCGATGCTGAACATCGAGCCACGCCCCGGCCACGACCGTACCTGGACGCGGTAACCGAGAATCTTGGCGATCCGCTCGACGATAGCCAACCCCAGGCCCACGCCTTTGCGATCGGCAGCACGGCCGACGTCCAGTTGGTTGAACTCAAGGAAAACAGCCTCCAACCGATCTTCGGCAATGCCCCGCCCGGTGTCCCAGACCTCCAGGCGCAAGTGGCTGCCGCGACGCCTGGCCCCGAGCAAAATCTTGCCTTCGTCGGTGTAGCGGCAGGCGTTGCTGAGAAAATTGCGCAAAATCCGTGTCATCAGCCGCAGGTCGGTGTTGATGGCATAGTCGCCAATGTGCGCCCGCAGCTTCAGCCCTTCAGCGTCCACCACCGAACTGAACTCCGAGACCAGCGGGCCAAACAGTTCGTCGAGGCGGTACAAGGCCACGTCGGGCTTGACCGCCGCCTGATCGAGCCGGGAGATGTCCAACAGGTCGGTCAGCAGGTCTTCGGCGCCTTCCAGTGCCTGGTGGGTGCGCTCCACCAGCACCTGCTCCGCCTCCGGCAACTGCCGTTCGCGCAGGGTCGAGATCAGCAGGCGGGCGGCATTGAGCGGTTGCAGCAGGTCATGGCTGGCGGCAGCCAGGTATTTGTCCTTGCTGCGGTTGGCGGTTTCGGCGGCGTCGCGGGCATCGCGCAGGGCGCGGGCAATCGCTTTACGCTCGGTGATCTGCTGCTGCAGGTTGCGGTTGGCCTCGAGCAGTTCATCGGTCCGCGCGGCCACCCGTTGTTCGAGTTCGTCGTTGAGTTGCTGCAGGTGCTGCTGGGCCTGCTTACGTTCAGTGATGTCGGCGACAAAGCCTTCGACCAGCCCTTCGTGGCCAGGCTTTAGCAGCAGGTTCATCAGCACATCGAGGTGGCTGCCGTCGCGGCGCCGCAAGCGGGTTTCGTAGCCGTGCAGGCTGTGTTCGCGGGCGAGCGTTGCAGTGATCGCATGCAGCTCTTCGGCGCCGCCAACAAACAGGTTGGCGGCCAGGTCCGTCAGGGAAAACAGCACCGCCTGCGGGCTGTCGTAGCCAAGCATGCGCGCCAGCGCGGGGTTGGCGGCACGCATGCCTTCTTGCAGGCTGGCCTGGAAAATGCCGTGGACGGCATTTTCGAACAGCCATTTATAGCGGTTGCGTTCGGCCTCCAGCTCGTCCAGGCGGGCTGCCAGCTCGGGGTAATGGCTCTTGCGTGCCGAGTGGTCGCCCAGCCCCAGCAGCCCGGCGAGCGCCCGCTGCTGCTCGTCAGAGGGCCTCGCCATAAACGACCTCGACATCACGCTGGCTCGACTCGCGGGGGTTGGTGAGGATGCACGGGTCACCCATCGCATGTTGCGACAGGAACGGGATGTCGGACGTACGCACCCCATGCAGGCCCAGGGTTTCGTGGAAGCCGATCGCGTGCTTCAGGGCAATCAGGTGCTCCACCAGGCGCCCGCAGATCTGCCGGTGGTTAAGGCCGCGGCAGTCGATGCCGAACACCTCGGCAATCACCTTGAAACGCTCGGGTGCCGAGCTGTAGTTGAACGCCACCACGTGCTCCACCAACACTGCGTTGCACAAGCCATGGGGCAAGTCGAGGAAACCGCCCAGGCTGTGGGACATGGCGTGGACCGCACCCAGAATCGCATTGGAAAACGCCAGCCCGGCCTGCATGCTGCCCAGCATGATCTTCTCGCGCAGGGCGATATCGGTCGGGTTGGCGATCATCTGCACCAAATTGCCATTGATCAAGCGCATGGCTTCCAGCGCATGCGGGTCGGTCAACGGCCCGTGGCCGGTGGACACAAACGCCTCGATGGCATGCACCAGCGCATCGATGCCGGTGCAGGCAGACAGGAACGGGTCCATGCTCAGGGTGGTTTGCGGGTCGATCAGCGAGACGTCGGGCACCACCGCCTTGCTGACGATGGAGAACTTCATGCGCTCCTGCTGGTTGGAAATGATCACGAACTGCGACACGTCGGCCGAGGTGCCGGCCGTGGTGGGGATGAGGATCAGCGGCGGGCTGGGCACGCGGATCATGTCCACCCCTTCGAACTCGAGAATACTGCGCCCGTGGGCGACCACGATGCCGATCGCCTTGCCGCAATCCATCGGGCTGCCGCCGCCGACGGCGACGATCACGTCACAGTGGTTTTCCCGGTAGATCTCAGCGCCGAGCATGACCTCTTCGACCCGCGGGTTGGGCGAAACGGCCGTGTACAGGCAGTAGTCGATGCCTTGGGCCTGCAGGCTGGCCTCGACATCCGCCACCCAACCCGCAGCAATTACGCCGGGGTCGCTGACCACCAACACCTTGCGCGCACCGAAGGTTTTGGCGTAATTGGCGACGTTGTGCCGGCAGCCGGCACCAAAGATGATTTCAGGCGAAACGAACTTGCGAAGCGGGCTGAAACTCTGGCTCATTGGAAAGCCTGTTCTTATTGTTCTGGAAGGTAATCGCCAGCGTAAAGCATCCCGCAGCGAAAGCAACCAGACCAAAGCGGGGGCCCGGCTTAGCCACGAAAAATCAGCCGCGACGCTTGCTCGTTGCGCAGGGTCAGCTGCGCCATGCCCTGCCCTGCGGTCTGCGCTTGCTCCCGGGCCTTGAGGATCACCCCATGGTGCGGCGACTTGCTGCACACCGGGTCGGCGTTGGCGGCATCGCCGGTGAGCATGTACGCCTGGCAGCGGCAGCCGCCCAAGTCCTGGTGTTTTTCATCGCACGAGCGACAGGGCTCTTTCATCCAGTCATTGCCACGGTAGCGGTTGAAGCCAAAAGAATCGTTCCAGATGTGCTCGATGCTGTGCTCGCGCACGTTGGGGAAGGCCACCGGCAACTGGCGGGCGCTGTGGCACGGCAGCGCAGTGCCGTCTGGGGTGATATCGAGAAACAGGTTGGCCCAGCCGTTCATGCAGGACTTGGGGCGTTCTTCGTAGTAGTCCGGCGTGACGAAAATCAGCTTGCACGGATGCCCCTGGGCCTCCAGCCGCTGGCGATACGCTTGGGTAATGGCTTCGGCCCGCTGCAATTGCTCGCGGGTCGGCAGCAGGCCGGCACGGTTGAGTTCGGCCCAACCGTAGAACTGGCAGGTCGCCAGTTCCACGAAGTCCGCCTGCAACGCCAGGCACAGCTCGATGATGTCGGCAATCTGGTCGATATTGTGCCGATGGGTCACGAAGTTCAGCACCATCGGGTAACCCTGGGCCTTGACTGCCTTGGCCATCGCCAGCTTCTGGGCGAACGCCTTGCGCGAGCCGGCCAGCATGTTGTTGACCGCCTCATCTGCGGCCTGGAAGCTGATCTGGATGTGGTCGAGCCCGGCGACCTTGAAGTCGCGGACTTTCTGTTCGGTCAGGCCAATACCCGAGGTAATCAGGTTGGTGTAGTAGCCCATGTCCCGCGCGGCCTTGATCAGCTGCGCGAGGTCCTGACGCACCAGCGGTTCGCCGCCGGAAAAGCCCAGCTGCGCGGCGCCCATCGCCCGCGCTTCGCGGAACACGCGGATCCACTCGTCAGTGCTCAGCTCCTGGCCATGTTGGGCAAAGTCCAACGGGTTGGAACAATACGGGCACTGCAACGGGCAGCGGTACGTCAGCTCCGCCAGCAGCCACAGCGGCGGCCCCGGGCGCATGTCATTCGATCCAGTGCTTGCCACGGGCCACCTCCAGAAACGCCAGCACATCCTCATCCAGCCCCTGTGCATCGGGGAAGCGCTGCGCCAAGCCGTCAATGATCGCCGCCACGCACCGTTGGCCGTCCAACAGCTCCAGCACCCAACCGGCGCTGGCATTGAGCTTGATCATGCCCTCGGGGTACAGCAGCACATGGCAATCCTGGCGCGGCTCCCATTGCAGGCGGTAGCCGCGGCGCAACCCCAGCACCTGTTCGCCATCGATCAGTTTCACAGGGCGATCCCCCGATGCCAGACGTTTTCCTGGGTCACGCTGTGATAAGGCGGCCGCTCCAGCTCATACGCCATGCTCATGGCATCGAGCATGCTCCAGAGCACGTCGAGCTTGAATTGCAAAATCTCCAGCATCCGCTGCTGGCCGGCACGCGTGACGTAATACGCCAAGGTGATGCGCAGGCCATGTTCGACGTCGCGCCGCGCCTGGCCCAGGCGCGTGCGGAAGTAGTCGTAGCCGGCGGCATCGATCCACGGGTAGTGCTGGGGCCAGCTGTCCAGGCGCGACTGGTGGATCTGCGGCGCGAACAGTTCGGTCAGCGAACTGCTGGCTGCCTCCTGCCAGCCTGCGCGGCGGGCGAAATTGACGTAGGCGTCCACGGCAAATCGCACCCCAGGCAGGACCATCTCCTGGGAGAGGATGCGCTCACGCGTCAGCCCGACCGCCTCCCCCAGGCGCAACCAGGCTTCGATGCCGCCTTCGCTGCCCGGCGCGCCATCGTGGTCGAGCACCCGTTGCAACCATTGCCGGCGCACTTCGCGGTCCGGGCAGTTGGCGAGGATTGCCGCGTCCTTGAGCGGGATGTTGACCTGGTAGTAGAAGCGGTTGGCAACCCAGCCCTGAATCTGCTCACGGGTCGCACGCCCGGCATACATCGCCTGATGAAAGGGGTGGTGGATATGGTAATAGGCGCCCTTGGCACGCAAGGCCGCTTCGAATTCAGGGGGTGTCATGGGGGTGTCGGTCATTGCGGTTCTCCAGGGCGCGCGGTGCCAGCCCTTACAGCGTGATAGACAAGCCGTCGTACGCCACTTCAATCCCCCGCCGATCCAGCAAGGCCCGTTCGGCCGAGTCTTCATCGAGGATCGGGTTGGTGTTGTTGATGTGGATGAGGATCTTGCGCTGGCGGCTGAAGCCCTCCAGCACGTCGAGCATGCCACCCGGGCCACTCTGCGCCAGGTGGCCCATTTCGCTGCCCAGGCTTTGGCCGACTTCGCACACCCGCATCTCGTCGTCGCGCCACAGCGTGCCGTCCAGCAGCAGGCAGTCGGCATGGCGCATCCAGCTCGCCACTTCGGCATCGACCTGCCCCAGGCCCGGCGCATAGAACACCGAGGCACCACTGCGCCGGTCCTCGATGAGCAGGCCAATGGTGTCGCCCGATTGCGGGTTGCCGCGGTTGGGCGAATACGGCGGCGCGTTGCTCAGCAACGGGACCGCGCGAAATTGCAGGTTTGGGCAGGCAGCGATGCGAAACGGTTCGCGGTCCAGGCCGATGCATTGCCACTGCAAGCCACCGTTCCAGTGCTTGAGCAGGGTAAACAGCGGGAAACCGCTACTCAGGTCTTCATGCACCCGCTCGGTGCACCACACCGTGTGCGGGCAGCCTTCGCGCAGGCTGAGCAGGCCCGTGCAATGGTCAATCTGGCTGTCCAGCAGCACCACCGCGCCAATTGCCGTGTCGCGCAGGCGGCGCGCCGGTTGCAAAGCGGGGAAGCTTTCGAGCTGGGCGCGGATGTCGGGTGAAGCGTTGCACAGGATCCACTGCTCGCCATCGTCGCTCACCGCGATCGAAGACTGCGTGCGCCGCTGCGCCCTCAGGCTGCCATTACGCACACCGGCGCATTGGCGACAGTTGCAGTTCCACTGCGGAAAACCTCCGCCAGCGGCGGAGCCGAGAACACGAATGTGCATGGACAACGATCCCCAAAGAAGGAACGGCCATCGCTACGATGGCCGCAGAGCCATCAACGATTGGCGAAATACATCGTCACTTCGAAGCCAATGCGCAGGTCGGTAAAGGCGGGTTTAGTCCACATGGGGCGGTCCTCTTCTTGTGCCGGGCAATTCCGGTAGAGGCATTAATGCACGGGGGGCGGCGGGGCCGAATGCTACTTTGGAACGAGCTTGCGGGGTGCGTTGGTAGGGGGGTGTCTAGTTCTGTACCGGCCTACTCACGGGCAAACTGCTCCCGCCTGGATCAGTGTGGATCTTGTAGGAGCTGGCTTGCCTGCGAAGGGCTGCAAAGCAGCCCCCGAGGCCATCCAAGGCTTAGAAAAAGCCCAGCGGATTGATGTCATAGCTCACCAGCAGGTTCTTGGTCTGCTGGTAGTGGTCGAGCATCATCTTGTGGGTCTCGCGGCCCACGCCGGATTTCTTGTAACCGCCAAACGCCGCATGCGCCGGGTACAGGTGGTAGCAGTTGGTCCACACGCGGCCAGCCTTGATCGCCCGACCCATGCGGTAGGCGCAGTTGATGTCACGGGTCCACAGGCCTGCGCCCAGGCCGAACTCGCTGTCGTTGGCGATGGCCAGCGCTTCGGCTTCGTCCTTGAAGGTGGTCACGCCCACCACCGGGCCGAAGATCTCTTCCTGGAACACGCGCATCTTGTTGTGGCCCTTGAGCAGGGTCGGCTGAATGTAGTACCCGGTCGACAGGTCACCGTCGAGCCGCTCGGCAGCGCCGCCGGTGAGCAACTGCGCGCCCTCCTCCTTGGCAATCTCCAGGTAGGAGAGGATTTTGTCGTATTGCTGCTCGGAGGCCTGGGCACCCACCATGGTGTCGGTGTCCAGCGGGTTGCCACGGGTGATCTTGGCGATCTTCTTCATCACCTCGGCCATGAACGGCTCGTAGATCGATTCCTGGATCAACGCCCGCGACGGGCAGGTGCACACCTCGCCCTGGTTGAAGAACGCCAGCACCAGGCCTTCGGCGGCCTTTTCGATGAACGCAGGCTCGGCCTGCATGATGTCTTCGAAGAAGATGTTCGGCGATTTGCCGCCCAGCTCGACGGTAGACGGGATGATGTTCTCGGCCGCGCATTTCATGATGTGCGAGCCCACCGGGGTGGAGCCAGTAAAGGCGATCTTGGCGATGCGCTTGCTGGTGGCCAGGGCCTCACCGGCTTCACGGCCAAAGCCCTGGACAATGTTCAACACACCTGCTGGCAGCAGGTCGGCGATCAGCTCGGCGAAAATCGTGATCGACAACGGGGTCTGTTCAGCGGGTTTGAGCACCACGCAGTTACCGGCGGCCAGGGCCGGGGCGAGCTTCCAGGCGGCCATCAGCAGCGGGAAGTTCCACGGGATGATCTGCCCGACCACACCCAGGGGTTCGTGGAAATGGTAGGCCGTGGTCAGCGCGTTGATCTCTGCCGCCCCACCTTCCTGGGCACGGATGCAGCCGGCAAAGTAACGGAAGTGGTCCGCCGCCAGCGGCACGTCGGCATTGAGGGTTTCGCGCACGGCCTTGCCGTTGTCCCAGCTTTCGCTGACGGCCAGCACTTCCAGGTTTTGCTCGATGCGGTCGGCGATCTTCAGCAGCACCAGGGCGCGGTCTTGCACCGAGGTTTTGCCCCAGGCGTCGGCAGCGGCATGCGCGGCGTCCAGGGCGTGGTCGATGTCCGCAGCGGTGGAGCGCGGGAATTCGGCAATCGGCTGGCCATTGACCGGCGAGCTGTTGGTGAAGTACTGGCCACCGGACGGCGGCACGAACTCGCCGCCGATGAAATTGCCGTAGCGGGGTTTGAACGACACGATGGCGCCTGGGGTTCCGGGTTGTGCGTAGATCATGCTGAGCCTCTGCGGGTCGATGCCTGTCCAACGACAGGCGATGGACCGATGGTAAAAAGCCCCGCGTGCCAGACGTATGCATCGTTGGCAGCGGAGCTCTCGTCATTTGGTAGTAGGGCCGCAAGCGGCCCGGTGTCAGCTTTGCGGCTTGGCGCTGGGTGTTGGCGCCTCGGCACTGGCCGCTTGCTGCAGCTGTTTAGGCAACTTGAAGGTCCAGAGCATGCCGCCCTGGTTGAAGTCCTTCACCCGCTTGGCCACTTCGCCGCCCCACAGCGGCACGGCGCCGCCCCAGCCGGACAGCACCGAGACGTACTGCTCGCCGTCCATTTCCCAGGTCACCGGCGAGCCCAGTACGCCGGAGCCCGTCTGGAACTCCCAGACTTTCTCGCCGGTCTTGGCGTTGAACGCCTGCAGGAAACCTTCCGGCGTGCCGGTGAACACCAGGTTGCCTTTGGTGGTCAGCACCCCGCCCCACAATGGCGCGAAGTTCTTGTGGCGCCACACTTCCTTGCCGCTGACGGGGTCGATGGCGCGCAGCACGCCGATGTAGTCTTCGTTGAGCGGTTTGATGGTGAAACCGGCCCCGAGGAACGCCGCGCCCTTCTTGTAGGCGATCCCTTCGTTCCAGATGTCCATGCCCCATTCGTTGGACGGCACGTAGAACAGCCCGGTGTCCCTGTTGTAGGCCATGGGCATCCAGTTCTTGGCGCCGAGGAAAGCCGGTGCGACAAACACGGAACTGCCCTTGGCCTCAGTGCCCGGTGCCCCTGGCCGGCTGGCCTCGTTGTAGATCGGGCGGCCATTCTTGTCCAGGCCGGTTGCCCAGGTGATCTTGTCGACGAAGGGGAAGCCGCGGATGAATTTGCCGTTGGTGCGGTCCAGCACGTAGAAGAAGCCGTTGCGGTCAGCGGTTGCGGCAGCCTTGACCTCCTTGCCGCCGTCCTTGTAGTTGAACGAGATCAGCTCGTTGACGCCGTCGAAATCCCAGCCGTCATGGGGCGTGCTCTGGAAGTGCCATTTGATGGTGCCGTCGTCCGGGTTCAAGGCCAGGCGCGAAGAGGAATACAGGTTGTCGCCTGGGCGCAGGTGGGAGTTCCACGGCGCCGGGTTGCCGGTGCCGAACAGCAACAGGTTGGTTTCAGGGTCGTAGTAACCGCCCAGCCACGGCGCTGCACCACCGGTCTTCCACAGGTCGCCGGGCCAGGTCTTGCCCGCCTCGCCGCCCGAGATACCGTTCTCGATGGCCTTGCCGTCTTTGTAGACGTAGCCCATGTGCCCTTCCACGGTCGGGCGCATCCACAGCAGCTCGCCGTTTTCCGGGTTGTACGCCTGGATCTTGCCCACCACGCCGAACTCGCCCCCGGCCACACCGGTGATCAGCTTGCCGTTGACGATCATCGGCGCGGCGCTGATGGAATAGCCTTCCTTGTGGTCGGCGACCTTCTTGCTCCAGACCACCTTACCGGTGTCTTTGTTCAGGGCCACCAGCTTGGCATCCAGGGTGCCGAAGAACACCAGGTCGCCGTACAGCGCCACGCCGCGGTTGATCACGTCACAGCAAGGGCGAATGTCATCTGGCAGGCGTGCATCGTATTGCCAGAGCTTTTTGCCGGTACGGGCGTCGACGGCGAACACCCGCGAGTAGGAGCCGGTCATGTACATCACGCCGTCCTTGATCAGCGGCTGGGCCTGCTGGCCGCGCTGCTTTTCACCGCCGAACGAAAAGGCCCAGACTGGCCGCAGTTCCTTGACGTTGCCGACATTGAGCAGGTCCAGCGGGCTGTAGCGCTGGCCCTGGACCCCCAGGCCATTGGTCACGATCTGCTGCGGGTTTTTCGGGTCCTGGAGGATTTCTTCATCGCTGACAGCGGCCTGTGCCGCGCCGGACAGCAGCATGGCGCTGAGCACCAGGCTCACGGCGAACAAGGGACGACGTGGGGATCGGGTCATGACGGCTACCTTTGGTTTTTTTGTTGTGCCCGGGAAATTTTCCCGGTGTGCCGAGAATTCTTGTGCCCGACCTGCTTGCCAACAATTGCCCGCAATGTGGAGTTTTCTAGTTCCTTGGTACAGGGCTTTCATAGAACAGCGCATAGCTTGTTGAGGTAGCAGGGACTCTGTGGGAGCGGGCTTGCCCCGCGAACACCGGCAAAGCCGGTGCCAAGCACCGCGTAGCCCCATTCGCGGGACAAGCCCGCTCCCACAGCCTGTAGGCTGCTTCTTCGGGTCAGAGAGGCGGCTTGCCGTCGATACGCTGCAACCGCAAACGCTCATACCGCGGGTACAGGTGACTGACGCTGCGAATCAACTCATAACGGGTCAGGCTGATACCGGCAAACCGCTCAGGGATCGGGCTGCGGATCATCTCGACCATGTCATCCCCACGCGCTGCCCCCTCGCGCATCAAGCCATCCAGCCAGCCCAGGTAATCACGCATCTGCGCAAAAGGCTTAGCATCGCTGGCCACCGGCCCATGCCCCGGCACGAGCTGCTTCCAGGGCAAGGCCTGCAAGGTGTCCAGGTCCTTGAGCCAAACGTCCAGCCCTGGGCTGTTGGGGGTGGTCAGGGCGCGTTCGTAAAACACCAAATCGCCGGCAAACAGCACGCCAGTCTTCTCATCGAGAATCGCCAGGTCCGCACCGGTATGCCCGCCCAGCGCCAACAGCCGCAACCGGTGCCCCCCCACCTCATGCACACCCGGTTCCAGCACCCGGGTCGGCAGCACCACCTCGGTGCCGCGCATCCAGTCACCGACCAGGCGGTACATGTTCTCGGCCATCGCCTCGCCCTGCTGGCGCAACAGGTCGCCTGTGCCAGCCAGGGCACCGATGGGCACGTCGGTAAAGGCCTGGTTGCCCAGCACATGGTCGGGGTGATGGTGGGTCAGCAGCACTTCGACCACCGGCTTGTCGGTGGTCGCGGCAATAGCCTGGCGCAGGGCCTCGCCGTAACGCTTGGACGGCCCGCTGTCGATCACCACCACGCCGCTGTCGGTGACGATGAACGCGGTATTGACGATATTGCCGCCATTGGCCTTGGCGAAATTGTCGGTGCTGCCCTCCAGCAGCCAAGTGCCTTCCGCGATTTGCCGGGGCGTGAGTCGATAGTCCAGGTCCGCCCAGGCCGGTAGGCCCAGGCACAGCAACAACAGCAGCATCCAACGCATGACAGGCGCCTCTGATCAGGGGGTGAAGGCAAGCAACGCGCTCACGGCACCGCCGCTTCGAACTGGTTACCGCTGTTGTCCCGCAACAGCAGCCGGGTAAGCCCGGGGCCCTGGATATCGAACCCCAGGTTGGGGTTCTCGCTGACTGCCGGATACAGCGCGAGGCTGGCCAGGCGCTGGCCATCCGCGCCTTGCAATTCGGCATGTTCGAGGAAGAACTCAGGGATGCCGCTGACCAGGCCGTTGTCCATCGGGTGGGACACCTGCAGGCGCAAGCGGCTGCCATCACCGCGCGGGTAGCGCCCGCCCAGCACCTCACCGACATGCTCCTCCCAGCCAGGCTGGGTGCGCACCACGCTGGGCGCGGTACAACCACCGCCAGCTGCATCGATCAGGGTCGAACCGACATGCCACACGCCGTCACGCGTCAGCACCGCAGCGCGCAGCGGCGTGGCTTGTTCGATGCGGATGCGGATCGACAGCCACGGCAGCACACGTTCGCCAGGCTCGAAGTCGACAATACGCGGCAGGGGGTTGAGTTCGGCCCAGGCGAGAATCCGTACCACGTCACCCGCGAATGCGCGGGCGTCGATCTCCAGCGGCACTTGCCGGGCGTCCTCGGCAAAGGGCGGCGCCAGCAGCTTGACCCGCTCATCGAAAACGAACGGCGCTTGCCCCAGCAGTTGCTTGTGGTAGAAATCCCACATCACCGAGGGCACCGGGTCGGTCTTGCTGCTCGGTTCACCGGCCTGGGCTGCCCAAGGCATCCAGCAGGCCAGCAGTAATGTCGCCCGCCAGTTCATTGGTACATCTCCGGGACCTCGTAGCGCAGGCCGTAGGTGGCGTACAGCGCCTTCAGCCGGCCATCGCGGATCATCGCCTCGAGGGCTTCCTCCACCGCATAGGCCAACTGCCGGTTGCTTTCATGCACTGCCATGCCGATGTCCCATGCCTGCTTGCCCAGGTTCGGGTAGGCGTTTTCCGCCAGGGCCAGTTGCGGGTCGGCGGCCTGATGCAACTGCCAGTCAACCTCGCCGCGCATCGCCATCACCGCGTCCACGTGGCCGGCCTGTAGCGCGCCGAACGCCTGTTGCACGCTGGGGTAATGGTGGGTGTTGGCGCTGAGCATGCCGTTGAACACCGAGGTCAGGTAGAACGACGGCACACTGTCCACCTCGACCCCGATGGGGTGCTGCTGGAACACCGCGACACTGGCCACCGAGGGCAGGCGGCGGCGGTCATAGGCCACCTGCCAGCGCTCCTCCTGATAGGGCCCGAACATCACCACCTGGGCGTTTTCCAGCTCGCCCAGCTCGTTGCGCTTCTGCGCGTAGGCGTGGTCGTAGGGCACCCGCATCATCAGGTCGGCCAACTGCTGGTGGCGCAGCGGGCTGCCGCGCCAGATGTAGTCGCGCAGGTCGTCGTCGAGCTTTTCCCCTGGCGGCGCCCAGATCAATTGCAGGTGCACCCCCAAGGCCGTGGCCAGCGCTTGCGCCAGCTCCACATCGACGCCACGCGGCTGGCCGTGGTCCTCGAAGCTGTAGGGCGCGAAATCCTTGTACACCGCCACCTTCAATTCACCGGCAGCGATGATCGCGTCGTAGTTGCGCACCTGAGCCTGCACTGCCGCACAGCACAGCAGCAGGCCACTCAACAGCACGGCCGACAGACGCATGGCGATCACTCCTCGACGTGCACGCTGTCCAGGTAGGTGCGTACCGCCCACAGGGCTTCCTGGCTCAGGTAATCGGCCATCTTCGGCATGTACACCCGCCCGTCACGCACCGCGCCGTGGCGCACCCGCTCGACGAACCACTCATCCCCGGCCTCGCCCACATCGAGCAGGCGCAAATCCGGGGCGATACCGCCAGACTTGGCTTCCAGGCCATGGCAAGCGGCGCAGTTCTGGTTGTAGGCCGAGGCGCCGATTTCCACGGCTTTGTCGTGCTCTGGGGAGGTGCGGTAAGGGTTGACCGCGGCCCAGCCGTCGCCGTCCAGGCTTACCCCAGCGTCTTTGATCGGGGTCAGGCCCTGGGTTTCCACCGCCTGGGGCACCACATTGCCATGAGCCCACACCGTGCCCGTCAGCAAAGCACCGGCCAGCAGGCCTGTAGCGAGCAAGACGTTGCGTTTTTTTGTCATTGTTATGCCCTCAAGATTGCACGCAAGGCCTCAACCACAGAGGCCGTGCCGCCATCTTAGAAACAGCCCGCGCGTGGCCGTATGCTGCTTTGGTGGCCGGGCCTTACTCCCTTGGTAGTAGGGCTTGTGGCGAAGGGCCAAATGAGGTGCCGCCCGGGAACTATTCCCGGCAAGGGCGGGACTTTTTCCGTATCCCCAGCCGCCGTCCCGCCGCCACCCTGTGCAGGCCAAAACCTCCACAGGGAACTGCAACCATGACAATAAGATCGCTACCCGCCCTTTCCCCTCTGGCCCTCAGCGTGCGGGCCCTGCTGCTGGCCGGTAGCCTTGCCCTCTGCACGGCGGCCACCGCAGCCACCGCCCCCGCGGCACCTGCCAGCAAGAACGTGACCTGGGAAGACATCGCCAACGACCACCTGACTACCCAGGACGTGCTGCAATACGGCATGGGCACCAATGCCCAGCGCTGGAGCCCACTGGCCCAGGTCAACGACCAGAACGTGTTCAAGCTGACCCCGGCCTGGTCCTATTCTTTCGGCGACGAAAAACAGCGCGGCCAGGAATCCCAGGCCATCGTCAGCGATGGCGTGGTCTACGTCACCGGCTCCTACTCGCGGGTATTTGCCCTCGATGCCAAGACCGGCAAACGCCTGTGGACCTACAACCACCGCCTGCCAGACAACATTCGCCCGTGCTGCGACGTGGTCAACCGCGGGGCGGCCATCTTCGGCGACAAGATCTACTTCGGCACCCTCGACGCCCGCCTCATCGCCCTCGACAAGCGCACCGGCAAGGTGGTGTGGAACAAGAAGTTCGGCGACCACAGCGCCGGCTACACCATGACCGGCGCCCCAGTGCTGATCAAAGACAAGACCAGCGGCAAGGTGTTGCTGATCCACGGCAGCTCCGGCGATGAGTTCGGTGTGGTCGGCCAGTTGTTCGCCCGCGACCCGGACACCGGTGAAGAAGTGTGGATGCGGCCCTTCGTCGAAGGCCACATGGGCCGCCTGAACGGCAAGGACAGCACCCCGACCGGCGATGTCAAGGCGCCGTCCTGGCCAGACGACCCGACCACCGAGACCGGCAAGGTCGAGGCCTGGAGCCACGGCGGGGGCGCACCCTGGCAGAGCGCCAGCTTCGACCCCGAGAGCAACACCATCATCGTCGGTGCTGGCAACCCTGGCCCTTGGAACACCTGGGCGCGCACGTCCAAGGACGGCAACCCCCACGACTACGACAGCCTCTACACCTCGGGCCAGGTCGGCGTCGACCCCAGCACCGGCGAGGTGAAGTGGTTCTACCAGCACACGCCGAACGATGCCTGGGACTTCTCCGGCAACAACGAGCTGGTGCTGTTCGATTACAAAGACAAGGACGGCAAGGTGGTCAAGGCCACCGGCCACGCCGACCGCAACGGCTTCTTCTACGTGGTGGACCGCAACAACGGCAAATTGCAGAACGCCTTCCCCTTCGTCGACAACATCACCTGGGCCAGCCATATCGACCTCAAGACCGGGCGCCCGGTGGAAAACCCCGGCCAGCGGCCAGCCAAGCCGCTGCCGGGTGAAACCAAGGGCAAGCCGGTGGAAGTTTCGCCGCCGTTCCTGGGTGGCAAGAACTGGAACCCCATGGCCTACAGCCAGGACACCGGCCTGTTCTACATCCCCGGCAACCAGTGGAAGGAGGAGTACTGGACCGAAGAAGTGAACTACAAGAAGGGCTCGGCCTACCTGGGCATGGGCTTTCGCATCAAGCGTATGTATGACGACCACGTCGGCACCTTGCGCGCCATGGACCCGGCCACCGGCAAGCTGGTCTGGGAGCACAAAGAGCACCTGCCACTGTGGGCCGGCGTACTGGCGACCAAGGGCAACCTGGTGTTCACCGGCACTGGCGACGGCTTCTTCAAGGCCTTCGACGCCAAGACGGGCAAGGAGCTGTGGAAGTTCCAGACCGGCAGCGGCATCGTCTCGCCACCCATCACCTGGGAACAGGACGGCGAGCAGTACATCGGCGTGACCGTGGGCTATGGCGGCGCGGTGCCGCTGTGGGGCGGCGACATGGCCGAACTGACCAAGCCGGTGGCCCAGGGCGGCTCGTTCTGGGTGTTCAAGATCCCAAGCTGGGACAACAAGACCGCGCAGCGGTGATCGCCTGCGGGGAGCGCCCAGCGCCCTCCCCGCACCTGCCCTCCTTTCACCGAGAGTCTTCGCTCATGAATTACCTGCCCTTTGCCCTGCTGTTGCTCCTTGCCCCTGCCCTGGCCGTGAATGCCGACGACGACAACGATGCCCCCTTGACCGTCAACGGCTGCGTAATTGCCGAAGGCAGCCAGTGCCCGGGCGCCAATTTGCGTGGCGCCAACCTGACCAACCAGGACCTGCGCAAGATGAACCTGGCCGGCGCTGACCTGCGCGATGCCGACCTGCGCCATGCCCGCCTGGACCTGGCCAACCTGGAAAAGGCCCGCTTGCAGGGCGCCAACCTGACCCGCGCCAGCCTGCAGCAAAGCAACCTGCGGTTGGCAGACCTGAGCCATAGCACGCTGATTGCCATCCAAGGCTGGGGGCTGTTTGCCCAGGGGGCGCAGTTCGAGAAGGCCGACCTCAGTGCGGCGTACCTGCAGTTCGCCAGGCTTTCCGGGGCGAACATGCACCAGGCCAACCTGCGGGCGGCGGACCTGGAGATGGCCTGGCTGAGCAAGACAGACCTGCAAGGGGCCAACCTCGGCGATGCCAACCTTCAGGAAGCCAAGTTTGGCCAGAGCAACTTGGCGCAAGCCGACCTGCGCGGTGCGCGGCAGCATTATGGGAATTTTCAGGAGGCCAACATGGAAGGGTGCAAGGGATGCCCTGAAACCTGGGACAAGTGAGCGCAGCCCGTCTGCAGCGACTCGGTCACCTGTGGGAGCGGGCTTGCCCGCGAAGAAGGCGACTCGGTGCCTGGCACCGGCTTCGCCGGTGTTCGCGGGCAAGCCCGCTCCCACAGGGGCCCTGCTAAATCCATGAGTCATGTGTTTGTCCGAGGCCCGGACAACCACCACAAAACCTCACCCCGCCACCCGCACCACCCCCAGATCAATCCCCAGATGCACCAGCTCAGCATGGGAACTCACCTGCAACTTGCTCTTGAGCAAGGTCAGGTGATTGGAAACGGTCTTGGCACTGATGCACAGCTGTTCGGCAATCACCCGCACCGGGGTGCCCTTGGCCAGCATCACGAAAATCTCCAACTCGCGCTGGGTCATGCGCTGCAAGCGCGGGTCGCTGGCGTTCTGTTGCGGTGTGCAGGCCAGCTGTGTGGCTAAAGGCTGCTCGATATAGGCATGCCCGGCCAACACCCGGTGCACCGCCTCGATCAACACCTGGGGCGCCGAATTCTTGGTCAGGTAGCCCGAAGCCCCCGCCTCCAGGGCCTGGCGCACCAGGGGCAGCTCATCATGCATGCTGAAAAACAGCACCCGCAGTTGCGGCAGGCGCTGACGCAGCCGGCGGGTGGTCTCCAGGCCGCTGATGCCGGGCAGGCCGAAGTCCATGATCACCAGGTTCGGTACTTGCTCCTGAACCCGCACCAGCGCCTCTTCGCCGCTGGCGGCCTCGCGCACTTCCATCGCCGGCAGCACCGCCCGCAACAGGCTGGCATAACCCTGGCGCACCACGGCGTGGTCATCCACCAATACGATATTCATCAGGCCTCCATGGGAATGTTCAGGGCCAACGCCCAGCCGGCACCCGGGCGACTCAGGATGCGTAATTCGCCGCCCAGGCTGCGCGCGCGCTCGGCCATCGAATGCAGGCCTACGCCGGGACGCTGGGGCTGGCTCGCGCCGCAGCCGTTGTCACGCACCAACAGGCGCAAGCCCTTGGCGCTGCGTTGCAGGCGCACCCGCACCTGGCTGGCGCCGGCATGCCGGGCAACGTTGGTCAACGCCTCCTGCAGCAGGCGATACAAATGCGTTCGGCTGGGCCCAGGCAGCACCGGCAGGCGCTCACCGACCCGCAAACGGCAATCGATGCCCTGGCTGGCCTGCCATTGGCTCACCAGCACACCAAAGGCTTCGGCCAATGGCACGTGTTGCAACGCCACCGGATACAAGTCGTGTACCAAGGCACGAAAGCCCTGCTGCAGGCGTTCGCAATTAAGCTCCAGGGCTTGCGCGGTCTGCTCCACCACCGTCGGCTCGCCTGCCACCAGGCGCAGCAGGCAGACCTGGGCGCGGATACCCGCCAGGTACTGCCCGAGGTCATCGTGCAGGGCCTGCGCCAGGTGAGTGCGTTCCTGTTCCTGTACTGCCAACAGGGTTTGGGTGAGCTGGGCATTGTCAGCCCGGGTCTGCTCCAGGGTCGCGGTCATGCGGTTGAAGTGCGCCGCCAACTGGCGTGCCTCTGGCAGGCCGGATTCGCGCAGGCGAGTGGTCAACTGCCCACCCGAGACCTGGCGCAACGCACGCAGCAGTTCATCCAGCAGGCCCATGCCGCGCCGCACCGCCCAGCGGATGGTCAACAGGCTCACGAGCAAGGCCAGGCCACACAAGCCCAGCAACTGCTGCAGGGAATCCCGGACTTCGTCGATTTCATCCCGCGCATCCACGGCGATGAGTACCCGGCGCCCCTCGCTCAAGTCCAGCAAGCGGGTGCTGTGGCGGCGATCACCGAACAGCTGGCGCCCCAGCCAGGCATCCAGGCCGGCCTCCCGCGGCATCTGCGCGGTTTCGCCCGCCGCCAGCCAGTGCACCCGCACGTGGCGCAGGCTCTGAGTCAGCCGCGGTTGCAGGCTCGCCGGGTCGCGTTCGGCCGTGTCGGCGAGGTACGCCACCACAGCTTCGGCAGACTGCAATTCGCGCTCGACATCGGCCACCGCCTGGTGCAGCAGCAACCCGCCACAGGCCAAGGTGACCAAGGCGAAAAAGAACGTGACCCACAGGTTGATCCGCCACGGGGCCGACAGGTTGATGAGGCGCATTGGGCAGTTTTCCTCCGGGTGAACGCGGCCAGGGCTGCGACCCATCGTAAAACCGAGGCCTTAGCGGTGATTTACTACCTTGGTACTGGCCGAGCGCTACTTTCTGCATATTTCCCCCTCCCGGCCGGCTTCCTATGCTGGCGCCATCTGCCGTGGAGTGCGTTTATGCGCCAGCCTGCCCCTCTTGCCCTGACCTGCCTGCTGGCCCTGGCCACGGCGCTGTGTTCGGCCTTCGCATCGGCCGCCCCGCCAGAGCAGCAATTGCAGGTGCGCATCGGCTACCTGGGCTATCGCCCCGACCCCGGCCCGCTGCTGTCCAACATCATCCCCGAGCCCGCCGACGCGGGGCTGCAGGGCGCCGAGCTGGCGATTGTCGACAGCAACAGCACGGGGCGTTTTCTCAAGCAGGCGTTCACCCTTGCCAGCACCCAACTAGACAGCCCCGAGGCCCTGTTGCAAGCCGCCAAGGCCCAGCATGACCAAGGCCTGCGGCTGTTCGTGGTGAACGCGCCGGCCGCCAGCCTGCGCGCACTGTCTGCCGCCCTGCCCGACAGCCTGCTGTTCAACGCCGGCAGCCCCGACGACAGCCTGCGCAGCAGCCAGTGCCTGGGCAATGTGCTGCATAGCCTGCCCAGCCGCGCCATGCTGGCCGATGCCCTGGCGCAGTTTCTGGTACTGCGCAAATGGCAGCGGGCGTTGCTTGTCGTCGGCCAGACCGAAGATGACCAGGCCTACGCCGCAGCCCTGCGCCGGGCGGTGAAGCGCTTCGGCGTGCAGCTGGTGGCGGAAAAAACCTGGCGCTTCGACAACGACCAGCGCCGCAGCGCCCAAGCCGACATGCCACTGTTCACCCAAACCGCCGAGTACGACGTGGTGCTGGTGGCCGACGAACGCGGCGACTTCGGCGAATACCTGCCCTACCAGACCTGGTACCCCCGCCCCGTGGCCGGCACCCAGGGCCTGACCCCCACCGGCTGGCACAAGACCGTGGAAACCTTTGGCGCGGCGCAGTTGCAAAAACGCTTCGAAGCCCAGGCCGGACGCTGGATGAACGACCGCGACTTCGCCGCCTGGATGGCCGTGCGCAGCATCGCCAGCGCCGTCAGCAAACTGCGCCAGGCCGAGCCACGCGCCCTGCAGCAACTGCTGCTCAGCGACCAGCTGCCGCTGGATGGCTTCAAGGGCCGCAAGCTCAGCTACCGCCCATGGAACGGCGAACTGCGCCAACCCATCCCGCTGGTTCAGCCCCGCGCGCTGGTCAGCACTTCGCCCCAGGAGGGCTTCCTGCACCCCTTCAACGAAATGGACAGCTTGGGCTTCGACAAGCCCGAAGTGACCTGCGGCTACCCCTGAAACCGATAATCACAAAAAAAGGATTCCGCCATGCGTCGCCCCCTTTGCTACCGGCCTGTGCTTTTCCCCACCCTGCTGGCCGGCGCGCTGGCGCTTGCCACCGGGCACGCCAGCGCCGCCACCGCCTGGGTCTCGAACGAGAAGGACAACAGCCTTAGCCTGATCGACCTGCAAAGCCTGGAAGTTACCGAGACCCTGCCCGTGGGCCAGCGCCCACGTGGCCTGCTGCTGTCCCACGACAACAAGCGGCTGTACATCTGCGCCAGCGATTCGGACCGGGTGCAGGTGATGGACGTTGCCACCCGCAAGATCATCAAGGAACTGCCCTCCGGCAAGGACCCCGAGCAGTTCGCCCTGCACCCCAATGACCGCTGGCTGTATGTGTCAAACGAAGACGACGCACTGGTAACGGTGATCGACACCGAAACCGACAAAGTGCTCGGGCAGATCAACGTCGGCATCGAGCCCGAGGGCATGGCGGTAAGCCCCGATGGCAAGTGGGCGGTCAATACCAGCGAAACCACCAACATGCTGCACTGGATCGACACCAGCACCCAGACCCTGGCCGACAGCACCCTGGTGGATCAACGGCCGCGCTTCGTCGAGTTCAACCAGGATGGCTCGCGGCTCTGGGCCTCGGCGGAAATCGGCGGCACGGTGACCATTCTCGACGTGGCCACGCGCCAGGTGCTGAAAACCCTGAACTTCCAGATCAAGGGCGTGCACCCGGACAAAGTCCAGCCGGTGGGCATCAAGCTCAGCGCCGATGGCCAGTACGCGTTCGTCGCCCTGGGCCCGGCCAACCATGTGGCGGTGATCGATGCCAAGACTTACGAGGTGCTGGACTACCTGCTGGTTGGGCGGCGGGTCTGGCAGCTGGCGTTCACCCCAGACCAAAGCCAATTGCTGGCCACCAACGGGGTCAGCGGCGACGTCTCGGTGATCGATACCAAAACCCTCAAGGTGCTCAAGTCGGTAAAGGTCGGGCGCTACCCCTGGGGCGTGGTGGTCACGCCATGAATACCCTCGACGTCAGTGACGTGAGTTTCGCCTACGGCCAGCGCGAGGCGCTCAAGCACGTGGGGTTCAGTGTGGCGCCTGGGGGTTTTGCTGCGTTGCTGGGCCCCAATGGCGCCGGCAAGTCGACCTTGATCGCACTGCTCACCCGGCTTTACGACGTGCAACAGGGCGACATCCGCGTCTGCGGCTGCTCGTTGCGCAACGCGGCGCGCCCGGCGTTGCGACAACTGGGCGTGGTGTTTCAGCAAAGCACCCTGGACCTGGACCTGAGCGTCGAACAGAACCTGCGCTACCACGCCTCGTTGCATGGCCTGTCGCGGCGCCAGGGCAACCTGCGGGTCGAGGCCGAACTGGCCCGCCAGGGCCTCGACGAGCGCCGGCGCGAGCCCGTTCGTGCGCTGAATATCGGGCACCGGCGCCGGGTGGAAATTGCCCGCGCCCTGCTCCACGAACCGCGCTTGCTGTTGCTCGACGAAGCCAGCGTCGGCCTCGACCCGGCCAGCCGCCTGGCGCTCAACCAGCACCTTCGGCACCTGTGCCGCGAGCAGGGGCTGAGTGTGCTCTGGACCACCCACCTGCTGGATGAGGTGCAGCCCAGTGATGACCTGCTGATCCTGCACCAGGGGCGCCTGGTGGCCAGTGGCACCGCTGATGCCCTGAGCCAAGCGCACGGCGGCGACCTCGACAACGCCTTCGCGCGCCTGACCCGCGCGCCCGGCCCCACCCCAGGAGTGAAGGCCTGATGAACGCCTACTGGCAATGTTTCAACGGCATCCTGCTGCGCGAATGCCTGCGGTTCGTGTTGCAGCGCACGCGGTTTCTCAGCGCCCTGGTACGCCCTCTGCTGTGGTTGCTGGTGTTTGCCGCCGGGTTTCGTGCGGCCCTGGGCATAGCAATCATCGAGCCCTACGACACCTACATCCCCTACGAGGTGTACATCATCCCCGGCCTTGCCTGCATGATTCTGCTGTTCAACGGCATGCAGGGCTCGCTGTCGATGGTCTATGACCGCGAGATGGGCAGTATGCGCGTGCTGCTGACCAGCCCCTTGCCGCGCGCGTTTCTGCTCGGCAGCAAGCTGCTGGCGACCTCGTTGATTTCCCTGCTACAGGTTTATGCGTTTCTCGCCATCGCCTGGCTGTATGGCGTGCAGCCCCCAGCTGCGGGGTTGTTGCTGGCGCTGCCGGCCTTGTTGCTGGTGGCCCTGATGCTCAGCGCCCTGGGGCTGTTGCTGTCGAATGCGATTCGCCAGTTGGAAAACTTTGCCGGGGTGATGAATTTCGTGATCTTCCCGTTGTTTTTCCTGTCCTCGGCGCTGTACCCGCTGTGGAAGATGCGCGAGGCCAGCCAGTGGCTGTATTGGCTGTGCGCCCTGAACCCCTTCACTCACGCCGTGGAACTGGTGCGCTTTGCCCTGTACGAACGCTTCAATCCGCTGGCGCTGACGGTCTGCCTGGGCCTGACCGTGCTGTTCACCCTGCTCGCGATACTGACCTTCAACCCCCAGCACGCAGCGCTGCGCAAGCCGCGCTGACCCCTCATGCCTTGCGAAAATCCCTGTAGGAGCAGCCTTGTGCTGCGAAGAGGCCAGTGACAACACAGAGAATCTTCGCTGCTGTTGCCGGCCTCTTCGCAGCACAAGGCTGCTCCTACCGGTCCGTGCTGAGTGAAGGA